>DASUNK010000682.1:0-4193 GCA_036277195.1 Longimicrobiaceae bacterium
GATGGTGGCGGTGGTCCTGCGGCGGCTGCAGCTGGCGCGGCGGGGGATCGCGGTGCCGGGGCTCACCGAGCGGCGCGGCCAGCGCCCCACGGCGCTGGCGTCGCTGCACTAGCCGCTACGGCCACTCCCGGGTGCGCACCAGCAGGGCGGCGGCCGCCAGCCAGAAGAGCCCGTAGCCGGCGGCGTAGAGCGCCGCCGGCCACAGCACCTCACCCGCCACCAGCCCGGAGTAGACGTCGCTCACCGCCAGGTGCGGCGGGAGGACGAAGGAGATCACCTGCCGCAGCAGCGGGGTGAGCGGCTGCAGCCCCGCCTCGCCGGTCAGCGTCAGCCAGACGTCGGTGGCGAAGAAGGCCAGCACGGCCGCCCACGCGTCGCCCCGCGGCAGCAGCGCCGAGAAGAACGCCGTCAATCCCCCGTAGACCAGCGCGAAGAGGAGGGGCTGCACCAGGTAGAGCGGCCCCACCCGCAGCTCCCCCCACGCCGCCAGCTGCCCGAAGACCAGGAAGAGCGCCGTCGCCGTCATGGCGAGGACGAGCGAGAGCCCCCAGCGCAGCGCGTAGAGCGCCAGGGGGCGGGTGGGGTGCGAGAAGGCGATGCGGTAGTACCCCCGCCGCCGGTCCGCCGAGATGAAGCCGGCGAGCAGGACGACCATCGCCAGCCCGGCCAGGTTGGCCAGCGAGTAGGCGATGGCGGTGGGCGCCAGCAGCCCGGCCAGGTCCGTCACCTCCTCCTCGTGCTCGTGGAAGCCGGGCTCCAGCGCGTAGAAGAGGAGCGCGGCGATGGCCACCGCCGCCATCCGCCACCAGAGCGCCCGGAGCATCAGGGGAATCACGGCGCCCCTCTCCCCGCCCGCAGGCGCTCCTCCAGGGTGGGGCGCACCGGCGCCAGCGCGCGCACCACGGCCCCGTCGCCGATGAGCCCCGCCACCGCGGCGTTCAGCTCGGCCAGCGAGCCCGGCTCCAGCCGGAAGGCCAGGGGAGACGCGTCCTCGGCCACCGCGTGGGGGAAGCGGCGGCGCACCGCCTCGGCCACCCCCGGGGTGTCCTCCACCTCCAGCCGGTAGGCCGGCACCCCGGCCGCGGGCGCGCGCAGGTCGATCACCTCGCGCACGCGCCCCTCCTCCAGCACCGCCACCCGGTCGGCGACGCGCTCCACCTCGTGCAGGTTGTGCGAGGAGACCAGCAGGGCGCGCTCCGGGTCCTCCGCCCGCCACGCGGCCACGAGCTCGCGGAAGCGCGCCGTCCACTCGGGGTCCAGCCCGCCGGTAGGCTCGTCCAGCACCATCACCCGGCGGGGGCCGAGCAGCGCCTGGGCGATGGCCAGCCGCTGCAGGTTCCCGCGCGAGAGGGCGGCCACCCGCCGCTCCGCCAGCGGGGCCAGCCCCAGCCGCTCCACCACCGCCTCGATCCGCGCCTCCGCCTCCGCCACCTCGCCGAGGGCGGCGTAGGTCTCCAGCGCGCCGCGCACCGTCCACCCGGGCGGCACGGCCGGGACGTCGGGGACGTAGGCCACCCCGTGGCGCTCCACGTAGGCGCGCGGCGGGAGCCCGCCCACCTCCACCGTGCCGTGCGTGGGGCGCAGGTAGCCCAGCAGCAGGCGGACGAGCGTGCTCTTCCCCGCGCCGTTGGGACCCACCAGCGCCACGGCGTCGCCGGGCTCCACCCGCAGCGTCACCCCGTCGAGGGCGCGCACCGGGCGGCGGCGCAGCCGGGCCAGGGGGCCGGCGTAGTCCTTGACCACCTCCGTCAGGCGGATCATCGGCCGGGAGCGTAACGGCCGGCCCGGCGGCGGGCAAGGCCGGTACGGAAGATGCCGGGCGGGTGGCGCATGAGCACCACGCGTCCACCTCCCGTGGAGCACGAGCGGCGCGCCGTCCCCCGCGCGGGCCTCGCGGCGCGGGTCAGGGACCTGCTCTTCGGCGTGCTCCGCTGGATCGCCGGGCACGTGCGCGGGTTCCACGCCGCCATCGGCGTCTTCCTGATCGCCGGGGTGGCGCTGCTGGGTGTGTGCGTCTTCCTCTTCGTGACCCTGGCCTACCAGGTGATGGAGGGGCGGACCTCGGGCTTCGACCGCGCCATCCTCCTCTGGCTCAACCGCCACTCCAGCCCCGGGCTGGACCAGTGGGCCCTGGAGGTGACGGCGCTGGGCGCCAGCCTGGTGGTGTGGATGCTGGTGGCGGTGGCCAGCGTCTTCCTCTGGGTGAGCAAGCACCGCTACTCGGTGCTCCTCCTCTGGGTGGCCATCCTGGGGACGGGGATCGTCAGCTCCACGCTGAAGGCGTTCTACGGGCGCCCGCGGCCGGACGTCTTCCCCTGGCGCACCCCCTACGCCCCCATGGCCTCCTTCCCCTCGGGGCACTCCATGACGGCGATGGTGGCGTACGGCACCCTGGCCTACCTCATCGCCCGGCTGGAGCCCACGCCGGGGCTGCGGCGGCTCACCTTCGTCTTCGCCGGCGCGGTGATCGTGCTCATCGGCGTCTCCCGGATGTACCTGGGAGTGCACTGGCCCACCGACGTCATCGGCGGGTTCGCGATGGGGCTGGCGTGGGCGGCCTTCTGCGCGCTCTCCATCGAGGCGCTGCGCTACTTCCGCACCCGCAAGCCGGAGGTGGAGGAGATCGAGCACGACCTCGACGCCGAGCCCGAGCGGGAGCTGGGGCTGCGGCGGTAGCCAGTGGCGCGCGGCCCGCCCCCGCGCGAGATTGGGGGCGGCACCCGACGACTTCCCCCCGCACTATCACCCGGAGCCGATGTCGTTTCCCCTCGACCGGCGCGCCTTCCTGCGCCGCGCCGCCGCGTACGGCGGCGCCCTGCTCACCTCCCCCTCGCTGCGCGGGCTGGCGGCGTGCAACGGCCTGCCGGTGGGCCGCCGCAGCCCCGGCTACGGCCCGCTGGCGCCCAGCCCCGACGCGCCGGAGCTCTGGGTCCCCGCGGGCTTCCGCGTGGCGCGGCTGAGCGAGACCGGCGTCCCCTCGACCGTGAACCCGTCGCTCACCGTGCCGCTGGCGGTGGACGGGATGGCCGCCTTCCCCCTCCCCAACGGGAACGTGCGCCTCATCCGCAACCACGAGGTGACCACCGCCGCGGCCACGGCCCGGCCGATCGGCGCTCCCGAGCGCTCGTACGACGTGCGCGCCGGGGGCGGCACCACCTCGCTGGAGGTGCGGGTGCACCCCGACGGACGGGCGGAGCTGGTGGCCGAGTTCGTGAGCCTGAGCGGCACGCACGTCAACTGCGCCGGCGGGCCCACGCCCTGGGGGAGCTGGATCAGCTGCGAGGAGACGGTGGCGGGCACCGGGCAGGGGTACGCGCAGGACCACGGCTACTGCTTCGAGGTCCCCGCCGCGGCCACCGCCGAGGCGGACCCGGTGCCGCTGAAGGCCATGGGGCGCTTCGTCCACGAGGCGGTGGCGGTGGACCCGCGCACCGGCATCGTCTACCTCACCGAGGACGCGCGCTGGAGCGCGGACCCGGCGCTCGACCAGCCCGGCGCCGGCTTCTACCGCTTCCTCCCGCGCGAGCGGGGGAACCTGCGCGCCGGCGGGCGGCTGCAGATGCTGGCGGTGGCGGACAGGCCGGGATACTTCACCGTCACCGGGCAGCGCCCGGGCGCGGCGCTCCCGGTGGAATGGGTGGAGGTGGAGGACCCGGACCCGCCCGCCGCCGCCACGGACCGCTCGGCCGTCTTCCGGCAGGGCTTCGCCGGCGGCGGGGCCGTCTTCCAGCGGCTGGAGGGGTGCTGGCCCGGCGACGGGAGCATCTACTTCGACGCCACCAGCGGGGGAGACGCGGGCGCGGGGCAGGTGTGGCAGTACCGCCCGGGCGAGGAGCGGCTGCGGCTGGTGTTCGAGTCGCCCTCGCGCGAGGTGCTGGACAGCCCGGACAACATCTGCGTGAGCCCGCGCGGGGGGCTGGTGATCTGCGAGGACGGGGCGGCGGAGCAGTACCTGCGCGGGCTGACGCCCGAGGGCGAGATCTTCGACCTGGTGCGCACCGCGGGCCCGATGTCGGAGTTCGCCGGCTCGTGCTTCGGGCCGGGGGGGCGCACCCTCTTCTTCAACCGCCAGGGCTCGCGCGTCCCCGGCGGGCCGGAGCCGGGGGCCACCTACGCGCTCTGGGGGCCGTGGGAGCGGGGGGCGCTGTAGGCGGCGCCATGCGCGGCCGCGTCTGCGTGGTCACCGGCGCCAC
>DASUNK010000683.1:0-3216 GCA_036277195.1 Longimicrobiaceae bacterium
CACCCGGCGTCGACCACGGCGCGGCTGGCGCCCACCGCGGCCTTCCCGCCGAACGCCGCCGCCAGCTCCTCCAGCAGCTTGAAGTTCTCGGGGTTCTGCATCCCCCGCCCGCCGGAGACGATGATCGGCGCCTCGGCCACGTCGAGCTTCTCGCCGGCGGCGGCGCGCACCTCGCGCACCACGGCGCCGAAGTCGGCTTCGTTCAGCGACAGGTCCAGCGCCTGCACCTCGCCCGCCTTCGCGTTCTCCTGCGGGGTGAAGACGTTGGGGCGGAGCGACGCCACCGCCGGCCGGTCGGTGATCTCCACCCGGGCGAAGGCCTTCCCGGCCCAGCGCGGGCGGGTGGCGGTGATCTTCCCCCCCTCGGCGGAGAGCGCGGTGCACTCGCTGGCGTAGTCGACGCCCAGGCGGGCGGCCACGCGGGGCGCCAGGTCCTTCCCCAGCGCCGAGCCGGGGAAGAGGGCGGCGTCGCAGCCGTGCTCCTGGATGAAGCTGGCGACCACGGTGGTGAAGCCCTCGGCCGAGTAGTGCGCGAAGGCGCCGCTCTCGCCCACGAACACCTTGTCGGCGCCGTAGCGCGCCAGCTCGGGGGCCTTGGCCTGCAGCCCGGAGGCGCCCAGGAGCACGGCGTGCACCTCGGTGCCCAGGGCGTCGGCGAGGCGGCGGGCGGCGGTCACCACCTCGAAGGCCACCTTGCGGAGCTCGCCGTCGCGCGCCTCCGCGAACGCGAAAATGCCTGGCATGGGCTCTATGGTTTCAGTGTGTCGGGCCGGTTTTCATAGTCCTAAGTCCTGAGTCCTGAGTCCTGAACACCGCGCAAACCTCGTACTTAGGACTTAGGACTCAGGACTAAAGTACTTTCGCCTCTTCTCGCAGCAGCCGCAGCAGCTCGGGGACGGCGTCCGGGCCCTGGCCCACGATGCGGCCGGCCTGGCGCTCGGGCGGGTAGCTGAGCTTGTGCACCCCCGGCTCGGGCGCCTCCACCGCCTTCTCCTCCAGCGGCTTCTTCTTGGCCGCCATGATCCCCTTGAGCGAGGCGTAGCGCGGCTCGTAGGCGCCCTTGGTGAGGGTGAGCACGCACGGCGTCTTCAGCTCCACGATCTCGGTGCCGCCCTCGATCTCGCGGTGCGCCGTCACCTTCCCGCCCTCCACGCCGAACTCGGTGACCACGGTGGCGGCGGGGAGGCCCAGCAGCTCGGCCACCATCGGGCCCACCGCCTGCAGGTCGTCGTCGATCGCCTTCATCCCGAAGAGGAGGAGGTCGAACTCGCGCCCCTTGATCTCCTCGGCCAGGAGCTTCGCCACCGGGAGCCCCTCCACGACGCGGTCGGTCTTGAGCAGCACGGCGGCGTCCGCGCCCATGGCGAGGGCGGTGCGCAGCGCCTCGGCGGCCTCGGCGCGCCCGACGGAGATCACGGTCACCTCGCCGGCGCCGGCGGCCTCCTTGTGCTTGAGGGCGGCCTCCACGGCGAACTCGTCGTAGGGGTTGAGCACGAACTTGACGCCCGACGGGTCGATGGCGCTCTCGTCGGGGGAAATACGAATGCGCGCCTCGGTGTCCGGGACGCGCTTCACGCACACGATGCTCCTCACGCGCCTCTCCTTACGCAGGTGGAATCCCGGGCCAGCCGGCGGCCCGGAAGCCGGGGATAATAGCGCGGAGATACGGCCCGCGGCAAGGCGAAATGGCCCCCCTACGGCCGCCGCCGGGGCACGGTATCGCGCGGCGGCGTGGTGTCGCGCCGGGCGGCGGTGTCGCGCGGGGGCGAGGTGTCGCGCGCGGCCCCCGGCGGCGTGCTGTCCTGGCTCCCCAGGTTCTCCACGTGGATGCTGCTGTCCACCGCGATCCCCGCCAGCGCCGCCTCCTCCGGCGTCATCGCCCGCGCCTGCGCTTCCACCTGCTCGCTGGAGAGCCCGTCCTCCCACTGCTTGTTGCTGGTGTCCATCTGCACCGCCCGCGCCCCTTCGCGCGCGCCCTCGCCCCCGCCGGGACACCCCGCGCAGGCCAGCGCCCCCAGCGCCAGCACTCCCAGCCGGACCCGGGCGGACCTGGTCATGGCGTCTCCTTGGCCTCGAGCGACTCGTAGAAGTCGCGGATGCGCTCCACCGTCTCCACCGCCCGCTCCCAGTGCGGGAGCGCCCCGGTGGGGAGCCCCACCACCGTCACGTTCGGCCGCGCCTCCAGCTCCGAGAGCCGGGTGGAGCCCCCCGGCCGCCGGCTCTCCACCGTGCCGTGCACCACCAGCACCGGCTGCCGCAGCCGCCGGAAGGTCTCCAGCGCCTCGTCCGGGAACATCCGCCCGCTCAGGAAGTCGTCCAGCGGGCGCTGCGCCCCCTCCACCCGCGCCGTCTCCGACCCGTACTCCAGGTACTCCTCCGGCACCCCGAACTCGGCGGTGAACAGGTGGTCGCGCGCGAACTCGTAGAGCGCCTCGGGAGTGGTGAGCCGGTCGTAGAACGCCCGCTGCACCCCGGGCACGGTGAAGAGGAGCCGCGCCCACCCGCGCCCGATGGCGCCGGGGTCGCCCCCCAGCCCGGCCGGCTCGATCGCCACCAGCGAGCGCACCAGGTCCGGCCGGCGGCGCGCCACCTCGGCGGCGTAGGTGGCCCCCAGCGAGAGCGCCACCAGGTCCGCGCCCCCCGCCGGGCGCACCACCCGCTCCAGGAAGTGCTCGAGCTGGTCCTCCATCAGCCCCGGCTCGTACGGCACCTCGGGGCGGTCGCTGTGGCCGAAGCCCACCCACTCCAGCGCGAAGAGCGGGCGGTCGCGCTCGCGCTGGAAGGCGCGCACCAGCGGCCGCATCTCGTGCGCCGAGGCGGTGGCGTTGACCGCGTGCAGGAAGACCAGCGGCCGCCCCTTCCCCTCGCGCACGTAGTAGGCGTAGTGCACCTCGCCCCAGGGCTCGTACTCCAGCCGGATCCCCAGCGCGTTGTCCAGCTCCGTCACCGGGCGCCGCCGCGCGCGCGACGCACCCATCAGGTACACGCCGTACGCCGCGAAGGCGGCCGCCGTGAGCCCCGCCGCCGCCTTCCCCGCCGTCCCCAGCCGCGGCAGGCGCGGCAGCCAGCCGGGCGCGGGCGCCTCCTCCTCGCTCCGCTCCCGGCGCTCGTCCTCGCCGCCGCCGCGCGCCCTCCGGCGCCGCTCCCCGTCCGCCATGTCCGCCACCCCTTGCAAACGGAAGGCCCGGCTGCGCACCGCCGGCCCCCGTGGTCTCA
>DASUNK010000684.1:0-6914 GCA_036277195.1 Longimicrobiaceae bacterium
GGAGCTAACGCTGGACGACGACCCGCGCTGGGTGGTCCCCACCGAGCGAATCGCCGCGGTGCAGGACCGCATCGCCCACGGCGACGTGCTGGCCTTCGCGACCTCCATCCCGGGGCTGGACGTGACGCACGCCGCCTTCGCGTACCGCGACGGCGGGGGCGTGCTCCGGGTGCTGCACGCGCCGCTCTCCGGCGGCGCGGTCGAGGTTACCCGCGCCACGCTCCCCGAGTACGTCTCCGCCATCCGCCGCGCGACCGGTATCCTCGTCGCCCGGCTGCTGTAAGCCGGTGCTTCACCCTTCACCAGAATCGCCACCACGGCTTCCGCGGTGGCGGATGCGACTCGGGGACCACTTGTGCTTCGAGATAGCCCCTGATAGTCCGCTGTGTGGCGGTTAGCGATTCCAAGTCGCGCTCCAGCAGCCAGCGGAGGTGCTCGTCAATGAGGTGAGTCGCATCTTGGCCGCTACGATCAAACACATCAACTAGGTTCCAGGCGGACATGCTCGTGTCCGGATGCTTGTCCCCCAAGAGACGACGTCTCACCTCCAGCACTCGCTCCAGCACCCGCTGCGCACCCGCGAAATCTCCCCGGTCGGACAGTGTGACGGCCAAGTTGTGCATGGCACCGAGCGTATACGGGTGCTCCTCACCCAGGGTCCGCCGACCCAGCTCCAGCACCTGCTCCCGTAACGCTTGTGCTCCCACGTAATTGCCTAGTCCGCGCAACGTGATCGCGAGGTTGTTCATCGCGATGAGCGTGTCCGGGTGCTCCTCTCCCAGTGTTCGTTTCCTGATCTCCAGAACCTGCTCCTGTAATTCTTTCGCTGTCGCGTAATCTCCTTGGACGCTCAACGTGAGCGCCCGGTTGTTCATCGAGACAAGTGTGTCGGGATGTTCGCTGCCCAGGGTACGCCGTCTCGCCTCCAGCGCCCGCTCCTCCAAGTCCTGCGCTCCCACGAGATTCCCTCGCTCGGCGAGAATGATCGCCAAGTCCGCCATCGTTCTGAGTGTGGTAGGGTGTTCCGCACCCAGGGCTGTTTCGCTCAGATAAAAAGCCTTGCGGGCAAAAACTTCAGCAGCATCCAGCATTCCCCACCTCCAAAATTCCCCTCCCAGCCAGTTGCCGAACTCGAAGGCATAATGGACCGAGGTGGAATCACGGTCTCCGGCCACTACGCGCTCCAGAATGGCAGTAATCGCAGCAACGCAGGCGCGGACACGTTGGGCTCCTTGATCTCCTGTTCCCCATACGACCTCGACTGCGCGGGTGAGAGCCAACGCAATCAGTTTCATTTCCTCGTCGGGCTCGGCGGACTGACTGAGGAGAAAGTCAGCGAGCACCCTATGCATGCTGCCGAAGGAGTTACCCTCTCCGCCCACCAAGAATGAGCGGGAGCGCAGCACGGTGCGTGTCTCCGCGGAAACGACCTCGGATCCCAGCTCGTCCAACATAGCTTCAGGGATCGGGGCGGGCGCCATCCATGCCAGCAGCCGCGCCGCGCGCTGCTGCTCCGGGGTGAGGCGCTCGTAGGAGAGAGTGAGGGCCTCGCTCACGCCGCGCAGAGTGCCCGGCCGTACGCAGCCGCGCAATGCGATCATCGCCTCGTCCAGCAGCTTCGTGGTCCCCGGCGATTCGGTGGCGGTGAGCAGATCGTCTGGCGTGAGCGCGCCGGCGACCAGGGTGGCGTTTAGTAGTTCGAGTGCGAGCGGGAGGTGCCCGACCCAATCGGCGATCATACGCCAGTCTTCTTGCTCCAGTGCACCCGCAACGGTCACATCACGCGTAAGCAGTTGGACCGCGGCGTCAGGATCGAGGGTGTCGAGAGGGATTGCGGTTACTTTGCCGCCGGACCCGAGCGCCACTTGGGTCCGCGAGGTGGTGAGCACCGCCACCTCGCCTAACGCGGGGCACCACGTTTCCAGCGGCTTCGGCTGCTGGCCGGGCTCGGGCTCCGGCACGTTGTCGATGATGAACAGCGGGGGCGGAGCGTCTGCTGGAAGACGCAGCAGCGCGCGGACGACGGCACCGGGCACGCCGTGCTGGGCAGTCCGGAGGATCTCGATCGGAGGCGCCGCAGGGTCCAGAGCCTGGAGGACTTCGTAAAGCTGCGGCTCCGCGTCCTGCTCGGCGTTGATCCAGAACAGGCCGCCGCGGAAATCCCGCGTGCCGAAGCGGTAGAGGTACTCCGCCGCCAGCCGCGTCTTCCCGAACCCTCCGCCCGCCTCGATGGAGCCGGTGAGCCCCGCCGCCGTCGCCAGGCTCCCGCCGCGGCGCGTGGTGAGCACGTTGTGCACGCGCCAAACGTCGTCCGCGCGGCCCACGAACACGTCGCCGATGCTGACGGGGCGGCCGAGGGTGGGCACGGCCGGGATGGCGCCGAGCCGCTGCGGAACGGGTAGCTGCGCCGCCGCCAGGGAGAGCTCCCGGTCGGGATCGGTGATACCGGCGGCCTGGCAGCGCTCCCGCAGCGTAGGAGGCTTCGCGGCCAGCTCGCTCCGGACAAGCGCCGCGAGCACGCTCGTCTCCTCCACCTTGGGCCAGGCTCGGCCCTGCACGCGTGGTGGGAAGCGCTCCAGCATGGCGTCCGTGCCCTGCGGCGGCAGGGCGAGCACGATCCCCCGAAGTGCCTCTTCCTTCTTTCGCGCGGATGCGCCCGGACGGTCAGCGACATTCAGGAAGGGCGCGCACGTCACCTGGAATTCCTGCAGGCAGTAGCGCCGCGTGAAGTAGACCGGCTCCGCGAAGATCACCACCACCCGCGCGTCGAACAGCGCGTCCACCAGCCGCTCCGAAAACATCTCGCCCGGCTCGATATCCTCCGTATCCAGGAAGCATAACCCGTCCTTCGCGCCGCCGAGCGCTGCGTACAGTGCCTCGGCGTGCGCGCGGCTGGCATCGCGGGCGTACGAGATGAAGACGGAGTGGGACATGAGAATCAGACGCTTCGTGGGATTCGCTGCCGCCATGCCTCGTAATTTGGGAACGGCCTCAATCCATCCGCGATGATTGTCATTCCGTGCGAGGAACGAACACGGAATCTAGCCTGCACGGATAGTGCTTGCCGGAGCGCCAAACTGCACCAAGCTGGACCAAAGTACATTGCGGCCGCCGCAACGGTGAGGCTGCCGCACCCGGCTCCCAGCCATGCCTCGGCCAGATTCTTCAGCCCTGCGAGCAAGAGTGCAGCGGCTGCTACGCGATGGCCGGGCTTCAGAATGACAGAAAACGGTGCGGGGCGCACTGGACCAGCATTGCAGTCGGCGAAGGCCGACTTCGCGTAGTTGTTGCCCGCGGTTTCAACCGCTGGGTAACCACCTTCACCAGAACCGCCACCACGGCTTGCGCGGCTGCGCGCCAGGCAGGCGCGCGCGCGCTTCGACGTAGCCCCGGATGGTCCGCTGCACGGTGGCGAGCGAGTCCGGGTCGCGTGCCAGGAGCCAGCGGAGGTGGGCGTCGATGACGGGAGCCGGGTCCCGTCCCAGGCGCTCGTACGCCAGGGCCAGGTTCCAGGCAGACATGCTCGTGTCCGGATGCTCCGCCCCCAGCACGCGCAGCTTCGCCTCCAGCACCCGCTGGTGCAGCGCCCCCGAACCGGCATGGTCCCCCTGGCTGCTCAGCGCGTTGGCCACGTTGTTCATGGAGGCGAGCGTGTCCGGGTGCTCGTCGCCGAGGACGCGCCGCCTCGCCTCCAGCACCCGCTCGTGCAGCGCCCGCGCGCCCGTGCGATCGCCGAGGGCGCCCAGCGAGTTCGCCAGGTTGCTCATCGCCATGAGGGTGTCCGGGTGCTCCTCGCCCAGGATGCGGCGCCTCGCCTCCAGCACCCGCTCGTACAGCGGCCGGGCTCCCGCGTCGTCCTTCGCCTCGCGCAGCCACACCGCCTGGTTGTGCATCACGGTGAGGGTGTCCGGGTGCTCCTCTCCCCGGGCGTGCCGCATCCCCTCCAGCACCCGCTCCATGAGCGCCTGCGCGTCCGCGTGCTCCCCGCGCTCGTGCAGCGTCAGCGCCAGGTTGTGCATCGCGGAGAGCGTCTCCGGGTGCGCTTCACCCACGGCGCGGCGCCTCGCCTCCAGCACCCGCTCCTGCAGCGCCTGCGCGCCCCCGAAATCCCCGCGCTCGCGCCGCAGCAGCGCCAGGTTGTTCATCGCGACCAGCGTGTCCCCCTCCTCCTCCCCGGCGGTTCGCCGCATGGCCTCCGTCACCCGCTCGAGCATCTCCAGAGCGGCGGCG
Organism: Longimicrobiaceae bacterium; assembly: GCA_036277195.1. Lineage (GTDB taxonomy): Bacteria > Gemmatimonadota > Gemmatimonadetes > Longimicrobiales > Longimicrobiaceae > Longimicrobium. Next base: position 4,231 of record DASUNK010000684.1, read on the forward strand.
AGGTCTCCTCGCGCGCGCAGCGTCTGGGCGAGGTTGTGGAGCGCGGTGAGCGTAAGCGGGTGCTCGTCGCCCAGGGCGCGCCGTCTCGCCTCCAGCACCCGCTCCTGCAGCGCCTGCGCGCGCGCGTGGTCGCCCCGGAGGAGGAGCGTCACCGCCAGGTTGTTCATGGAGTCGAGCGTGTCCGGGTGCTCGTCCCCGAGCGCACGCGACCTCGCCTCCAGCCCCTGTTCGTGCAGCGCCTGGGCGCCGGCGTAGTCGCCGCGGGCGCGCAGCGTCTCCGCGAGCATCCCCATGGCGTAGAAGGCGTCCGGGTGCTCCGCCCCCTTCGCGGCCGCGTTGAGCTGCCAGGCCAGGCGATACACCACGCCGGCGGTCTCCGGCATCGCCCACGCCCAGAGCTCCGGTCCCATGAAGTCCGCGAAGTCGAGGGCGGCGGCGGTCCGCACGGCGCTCGCGCCCGGGGCGGCGAAGTGCTCCAGGGCGGCCACGCTGGCCGGCGCGCACGCGCGCACGCGGCGGGCGCCGCGGTCCCCGGCGTTCTGCACCGAGCCGACGGCCAAGGTGAGCGCGGAGGCCACCAGCTTCACCTCCTCGTCGGGCGCGGGCGACTGGCTGCGGAGGAAGTCGGCCAGCACCCGGTGCACGGCGCCGAAGAACGCCCCGTCCTCCCCGCCGGAGACCGGCGTGACGAACGAGCGTGCGCGCAGCACGGCGCGCGTCTCCGGCGAGAACACGTCCGGCCCCACCACGTCGAGCACCGCCTCGGGGACCGGGGCGGGCGCCATCCACGCCAGCAGCCGGGCGGCGAACCGCTGGTCCGTCGAGAGGAGGTCGTAGGAGAGGGAGAAGGCCTCGCCGATCCCCCGCAACGCCCCCGGCGGCACGCTCCCGCGCAGCGCCGCCATGGCGTCGTCGAGCGCCCGGGTGGTGCTCCCGCCCCGGCGGCTGGCCTCCAGCGCGTCGCGCGGCTGCACCGCGCCGGCCAGCATCGCCCGGTTCAGCAGCTCCAGGGCGAGCGGCAGGCGTCCCACCCATTCGGCGACCTCGCCCCACTCGGCGCGCGCGAGCCGCCCCGCGAAGTCGCCGTTCGCCAGCAGGTCGACGGCGGGCCCGGGCTCCAGCGCCTGGATGCGCAGCGCCTCCACCGCCCCGCTCCCCAGCGCGAGCCGGGTGCGCGAGGTCGTGAGCACCGCCACCTCGCCCGGCACCGGGCACCAGGTCTCCAGCGGCTGCGGCGGCTCCCCCTGTCGGGGCTCGGGGACGTTGTCGACGACGAAGAGGGGCGGCGCGTCGTCGGGGAGGGCGCGGACGGCGCGCGCCACGGCGCCGGGCACGCCACCCGGGGCGGCGCGCACCGCCTCGACGGGCGGGGCGGCCGGGCTCAGCGCCCGCAGCACCTCGTAGAGCCGGTCCTCCGGCTCCTGCTCGGCGTCGATCCAGAAGAGGCCGCCGCGGAAGTGCCGCGTGCCGAAGCGATAGAGGTACTCGAGCGCCAGCCGCGTCTTCCCGAAGCCGCCGCCCGCCTCGATGGAGGTGGTGACCCCCGCCTCGCTCCGCAGGCCGCCGCGCCGGCTGGTGAGCAGGTGGTGGACGCGCCAGATATCGTCCACGCGGCCCACGAAGGCGTCGCCGATGCTGGTGGGGAGCCCCACGGCCGGGGCGAAGGGGATGCGGCCGATGCGCTGCGGCGGCGGGAGCTGGGTGGCCGACAGGAAGCGGGCGCGCTCCGCGTCTCCCTCGCCGCCGTAGCGCTCGCGCAGGGTGGGCGGCGCCGCCGCCAGCTCGGCGCGCACCAGCGCCTCCAGCGCCTCCGGCTGGTCCACCCCCGGCCAGTTGCGGGCCCGCACCGTGGGGGGAAAGCGCTCCAGCATGGGATCGACGCCGCGCGGCGGCAGCGCCAGGACGATCCCCCGCAGCGCCGCCTCCTTCGCTGCGGGCGTGGCACCGGGCGCGTCCGCCACGCGCAGGAAGGGCGCGCAGGCGAAGTGGAACTCCTGCAGGCAGTAGCGGCGGGTGAAGTAGACGGGCTCGGCGAAGACGACCACCACGCGCGCCTCCAGTAGCGCGTCGAGCAGCCGCGCGGGGACGGGATCGCCGACGCCGAGGCTCTCGCTGTCCAGGAAGGAGAGGCCGCCCGCCTCGCCGCCGAGGGCGGCGTGCAGCGCCGCGGCGTGCGCGCGGCTGGCGTCGCGGGCGTAGGAGATGAAGACGGGGCGCGACATGCGCGCAAACTACGCTGCGGGCGCCGCGCAGGTAAGCCGGCGGATGGCACCCGGGCGGCGGGGCTGCTATCCTTCAGCGCCGGCCCGGGATCGCCGCGTCCTGCTACGCCGGTGTGACGCAGAGGGCCGTCCGGTCGTCATCCCGTTGCCCTGACGATTTCCAGCCGCGCGCTGAAGGCGGTGCCCGATATGACGACGACCGACCGCATCCACGCCTACCTCGACGGCGAGCTGCCGCTCGAGGCGCTGTCCCCCGCCGAGCGCAACCGCGCCACGGCGCTGGAGGCCGTGCTCGGGCGCGCCGCCGCGCCGCTGCGCGCCGCCCCCGCGCCGGACCTGAGCGCCCGGGTGATGGCGGCGCTCCCCGCCGTCCCGCCCGCCCGCCCGAACCCGCTCCGCGCCGCCCTGGGGTGGCTCTGGTCGCCGCGGCCGCTGCGCCTCACCTTCCGCCCCGCGTACGCG
>DASUNK010000685.1:0-5928 GCA_036277195.1 Longimicrobiaceae bacterium
AGCGCCGCCGCCTGGGCGCTCGGCCACCTCGACTAGCGGGGCCTCAGGACTGCTGCATCGCGTCGAGCCGCACCACGCTGAACATCGCCCCCTGCGGGTCCTGGATCACCGCGAAGCGCCCCACTCCCGGGATGTCCGTCGGCTCCACCAGCAGGGTGGCTCCCAGCTCCGTCGCCCGGCGGGCGGCGTCGTCCACGTCGGAGGTGCCGAAGTACGGGCTCCAGTTGGGCGGCATCCCCTGCATCTCCTCGGTGATGCGGTACATCCCCGCCACCGGCGTGTCGCCCTGCAGGAAGCTGGTGTACTGGATCCCCACGTCCTCCTTCTTCGTCCCCCACCCGAAGAGCCCGGTGTAGAACGCCTCCGCCGTGTCCGGGTCGGGCGTGGCCAGCTCGCTCCACACCACGGCGTTGTCCTCGTCGCGCACCTGCATGCCGATGTGCGCGCGCGCCTGCCACACCGAGAGGAAGGCGCCGGTGGGGTCCTGCAGCATCGCCATGCGCCCGGCGTCCATCACCTCGAACGGCTCCAGGATCACCGTGCCGCCCAGCTCCCGCACCCGGGCGGCGGCCTGGTCCGCGTCGTCCACCGCCACGTACAGCCCCCAGTGCGTCGGCGTCCCCTGGTCGCGCTGCTCCTGCCCCATCCGGTAGAGCGCCCCCACGTTGCGCCCGTCCAGCGTCAGCATGGTGTAGATGTCGCTCTCGCCCTCGCCGTACCTGGTGTCGTTCGCCTGCCAGCCGAAGAAGCGGGTGTAGAACTCCTTCGCCGCCTGCTCGTCGTTCGCCAGCAGCTCCACCCAGCAGAAGGTGCCGGGTGCGTGCGTCTCGATCGCGCTCATGGGTGCCTCGTGCGGAGTCTGAAGGGGTCCGGGTGCGTACCGCGGGAGTCCCGCCGTCCGGGAGAACCGAACGCGGGGCGTACAAGGTAGGCGGCCGACCGGTCCCGGTCCAGCCCTCTGGATCGGCAGCGTCCCGCTGGAAGCGGCCGGGGGTCCGGGGGTGTGGCGGATGGCGCCAGCGGGGCGGAAAGTGGACGCGCGTGGACCCTAGTCCGGGGCGAGCCGCCCGGCGAGGAGGGCGGGGTCGGCGTAGCTGTCGAGCCCCAGGCGGAGCGCGTGCGCGGGGAGCGCCGCCGCGGCGCCGAGCAGCGCCAGCACCTCGGCGGCGCAGCCGCGGTCCGCCAGCAGCCAGGGTGACTGCCGCATCAGCGCGGAGAGCGCGGCGGCGGCGGCCATCGGCTCGCGCGCGGTGGGCTCGGCGGGGACCACGCGGGGGAAGAGGAGCCCCGCCAGCGGCGCCGAGCGCCGCCAGCGCCCCGGCCAGCGCTCGCGCGGGTCCGTCTCTCCCCGCGTCCCGGCGGGGGCGCCCGCCTCCCAGCCCACGTCCAGGTGGAAGGGGCGCGGCCATCCTTCCACCCGCAGCCGCCCCTCGCCGTCGCGCCCCAGCACCACGTGGTCGTCGGAGAGGTAGCTCCACCCCGCCGCCAGCAGGTTGGCGCAGGTGGTCGACTTCCCCGCGTGCGTGTCGCCCACCAGCAGCCAGCACCCGCCGCCGGGCGCCACCACCGCGGCCGCGTGCACCAGCGCCCGGTGCATCCGTCCCAGCAGCAGCGCCGTCGCCAGCGTCAGCAGGGGGAAGAGCTCCGCCGCGGCGCTCTCGTCGTCGCCGCGCGGCACCGCCAGCTCCGCCTGGAGCGCCGGCAGGCGCACCTCGCCCCGGCAGCCGGCGCGCCCCAGCAGCAACGCCCGCTCTGCCGCCGCGTCCACCCACACGTCCACGCTCCCCAGCCGCAGCACGGGAGGGGTGTCGGGGGATACGAAAGCGGCGTGCGGACCCCGGGCCAGGCGCGCCACGGCGGCGCCGGCGGGGAGCGAAGGAGGTTCGGGGAAGGGGAGGAGGGGGAGCCAGCGGTGCAGCAGGGGGACCAGCTCCGGCTCTACGGCCAGCGCCAGCGACCCGTCTTCCAGCAGGGGGAGGATGACGGACGGAGCAGCCGTCAAGCGCGGGCCCGCAGCGGCTCGAGCGCGTCCAGCCCGGGCGCGGCGGGGGCCTCGCACCCGGCGCGCACCACCCAGGCGTGGGCCACGATCGGCCCGTGGGGCGGGGACTCGTTGCGGACGCCGATGCGCACCAGCGCCGGCACCCCGTAGCGGCGCAGCACCAGGCACTCGGCCACGCTGCGGTAGAGGCAGGTGTCGCGCCAGGGCGAGCCGGGGAGGCGCGCCAGCAGGCGCACCAGGAAGAGGGCGGAGCGCACCGCGCCCCGCGCCGCCACCGCGTCCGGCCGCGCGCCTTCCGGGGGCTGCAGCAGCGTCCCCAGCCGCTCGCCGCCGAGCCAGCGCGGCGTCCGCAGCGCCGCCCGGGCGCCCGCCAGCACCGCGCCCGCCGTGCGGATCATCCCTCCGCCACCACCAGGCGGCGCGCGGCCAGCTCCGCCAGCAGGCCGTCCAGCTCCGCCGCGGCCTCCTCCGGCGTCACCTCGAAGCCGGCGCACAGCTCGCGCACCAGGCCGTCGCGGTCCATCCCCCGCTCCAGCCCCTTCCACACGCACGCCGCGGTGGCGTTCAGGCGGAAGTAGTCCTTCGTCTCCATGTGCAGCAGCACCGCCTCGCCCTCCAGGTGGGCGGCCAGCACGTCGGCCGGAACGCGGAACACGGTCTCCTTGCTCATCTCGCTCGGGGCTCTCCTGCTCAGGGGACGGCGAAGGGCCGCGCCGCGTTCCCCGTGCCGGTCTCGATCGGGAAGCTGACGCCGGGGACGTCCGGGTTCAGCCAGCGCAGCCGCGAGGTGCTCCCGGTGAGCTCCGCGTACACCAGCCGCCCGTCCCTGGTCCAGGTGGGGTGCGCGTCCGGCCCCGGGCGGGTGGTGAGCCGCGTCACCGCGCCGGTGGCGATCCGCACCACGAAGACCTCCGTGTCGCCGTCGGGGGTGTTGTCCGAGGTGAAGGCCACCCGCTCCCCGTCCGGGCTGAACGCCGGCTCCACCTCCGCCGCGTTCGCGCTCCCCACGAAGAGCGCGGGCTCGCCCGGCGGGTCCATCCGGTAGAGGTCCGCCTCGCCGGTGCTGGTGGTCACGAACACCAGCCGGCCCCCCGCGGGCGCCCAGGCGGGCCCGGTCTCGATGGAGCCGTCGAAGCCGAAGTTGGGGGTGGCCCAGGTCCGGCTCGACGCGTCGGGGTTGGCGGTGTAGAGCTTGGCCACCCCGGCCTCGTCGTAGGTGAACGCCAGCCGCTGCCCGTCGGGGCGCAGCGCGGGCGCCAGCTCGTGGAAGGGGGTGTTGGTCAGCCGCTGCGCGTCGCCCCCCGCCAGCGGCACCGAGAAGAGCTCCGCGTTGCCGCCGCGGAAGCTCACGAACACCACCGTGTTCTGCGCCACGGTGGCGTCCTGGTCGTCGCCGGGGTCGGTGGTCAGCCGCGTCAGGTCGAGCCCGTCCAGCGCCACCTTCCAGATGTCGCGGTTGCCGCTCAGCAGCCGGTCGAACACCACCATCGGCGGCGTGGCCACGTCGACCGTGCGGCGCCCCCGCAGCCCCGGCATCGCCGCCGTCACCGTCACCGCGCCCGCGCGCAGGAGCCGGAAGGTGCCGGCCCCGCCGGCCGGCTGCACCGCGTCGGCCGGGTCGAAGGTGAAATCCACCCGCGTCAGGTCCACCGGCTGGCCGTCGCGCAGCACCGTGAAGGTGACCGTCTGGCTGCGCTCCAGCGCGCCGGTCACGTCGATGCTGAGGCTCCCGGTCCCCGTGGGGCCGTCGCACGCCGCGGCCAGGGGGAGGAGCAGCGCCAGGGCGGGGAGGGGAAGGCGGCGGCGGAAGCTGCGTGCGATCATCGGGGTCACCGGGGGTCAGCGGGGCGCGCGCGGGCGGTACGGAACAACGCCGGAGGGCGTCAGAACCGGACGGCCCGCGGCGAGCGCGCGTCCAGGGCGAAGTTCAGGGGGATGTCGGTCTGCACCCCCGGGCTGGCGGGGTCCACCCAGCGCAGGCGCCACTTGCCGCCCACGTGCGCCGTGTACACGATCCGCCCGTCCGAGAGCCAGGTTGGGTGGGAGTCGATGCCCGCTCGCTCGGTGATGCGCGTGACCACCCCGGTCCCGACGTGCTTCACGTAGATCTCGGTGTCGTAGCCGGCCGCGTCCGAGGCGAAGGCGACGCGGGTGCCGTCGGGGCTCCACTCCGGCTCAACCTCGTTGGCCTCGCGGCTGGGCGTCACCGTGGCGTCCAGCAGGCTCGCCAGCTCCGAGGGGGTTCCCGGGAGCGAGAGGTCGTAGAGGTCGGCGCCCCCGAAGGCGGTCGACATGTAGACCAGGCGGGTGTTGTTCAGCCACCCCGGCGAGCCGTCGATGCTGGCGGGGGTGCCGAAGCTGGAGGCGGCCAGGGCCACGCCCGTCCCGTCCGCGTTGGCGGTGTGGAGCTTGGCCGCGCCGCCCACCTCGCGGGTGAAGGCCAGCTTCGTCGCGTCGGGCGAGAGCGCGGGGTCGAACTCGCTCGCGCCGGTGGCGGTGAGCCGCGTCTCCGCCCCGCCGAAGATCGACTTGCGGTAGAGGTCCGACTGGCCGTGGCGATAGGTGGCCCACACCACGACGTTCCGCGCCACGGTGGGCTTCTTGTCTTCGTACCCGTCGGTGGTGAGCCGCACCAGGTCGCTCCCGTCGAGCGCCACGCGCCAGATGTCGCGGTTCCCCAGGGCGTCCTTCTGGTCGAACACCACCACCGGGAGCACCGGGGTGCGGATGTAGAGGGTGAAGACGAAGCTGGTCACCGTCTTCGGCACGCTCCACTGCCAGCGGAGCGGCGCCGTCGTCTGCTGGTAGCTCAGCACCTGGTTGTACTGGTAGTACGGCTGCGCCCCGGCGGTGAAGGTGCCGATCCCGGAGGCGTTGAGCACCTCGATGGCGCCCGTCCCCCCGCTGGCCGTGGGGCCGGAGTGGAAGAAGGCGCGCACGCCGCTCACGGTGGCCCCGTCCGCCGTCCCCATCTTGTTCACCAGCAGGTTCTGCACGGTGAAGTCGGCCGCGAACACCTCCGCCACCGAGTCGTAGGCGATGTTGGCGGTGGCCACCTTCACGTTCACGTTCTGCCCGCCGATGATGCGGTTGGCGGCCGCGCCCAGCGGCACCGCCGCGGGCGCGCACCCCAAGGTGCGGGCGCGCACGTCGGCGCGGCAGTCGATCGCCGCCAGCGCCGGGTCCACCGGCGTCACCCCGCCCTCGCCGGGCTCCAGCGGGGCGGGGCGGTCGGAGCACCCCGCGGCGAAGAGCGCCGCAGGGGCGAGCAGCAGGGCGGCGCACAGGCGCCGCGCGGAGCGCATCTGGGTCACGGGAACCTCTCGGGAACACTGCCGGCCGGGTAAGGACTGCGGCCACGCCCCGGGTGGGGCAGCTCTAAGTATCGCAGTTGCAGGCCTTTCCGACAAGTGCTACGCCGCGGGGAGCACTTCGCGCCGCCAAAGCCGCAGCGGGGGGCGAGCCGCGCTCGCCCCCCGCCGTGGACCGGAATGCCGGAGGGCTACTGCTTCTGCGCCTGGGCCGTCAGCAGCGCTTCCAGCCGGGCCACGCGCGCCTCCAGGTCCTCGATGCGCCGGGACTTCTCGGCCAGCTCGGCCTGGGTCCGCTGCAGCTCCAGGGTGCGCTGGTCGAGCGCCTTGATGGCCGCGAAGTTCACCCCGTCGATGTCGAGGTGGCCGATGGCCAGCGGCTCGTTGCCGAGCCCGAACTCGCGCCAGAAGTCCTCGGCGAAGGGCCCCAGGTGCCGCGACTGCCGGCCCTCGTCGATGTAGTTCCAGCTGTTCACCGGGATGTTGCGCATCCGCCGCAGGATGTCCTCGCCGTCCACGCCCAGGAAGTTCTCCTTCAGCGTCATGCTGGAGGCGCAGGTGATGGACGCGCCGCCGGCGGCGATGTTGCACCCGTTGGTGAGCGTCGCGTTGCTG
>DASUNK010000686.1:0-4797 GCA_036277195.1 Longimicrobiaceae bacterium
GCAGCTCCGGGTCCGGCGCGCCCACCAGCGCCCGCGCCTCGCGGAAGGAAGGCGCGTGGTAGGTGCTCCCCGCCAGCAGCACCAGCGGGGCGGCGTACCACTCGGGGGCCACCGCGTCGGGCGAGCGCACCTCCACGAACCCCTTGGGGCGCACCTCGGGGAAGAGGGTGGTCAGGTGCAGCCGCCAGTCGTCGAGCGTGGCCCGCCCCGCCGCGCTCCACGCCGCGAAGGGGCGGTAGTCGCCCTCGGGGAAGGGCGGGAGGATGGCGGGGGCCGCCAGCGCGAACTCCAGGTACTCCTCCACCGGGTCCGCCCCGCAGGGGAAGAGCCCGGTGCGGCCGCCGTCCAGCTCGCGCCAGATGCGCGCCCGGAAGCTGCGCTCGCCCGTGTCCGCGCCCCGGTACACGGGCGAATTGGCGAAGACGGCCGTCAGGTACGGCGCGGCGGCGTTGAGGAAGCGCCAGCTCTCCAGCGGGCGGGGGCCCCAGTCCAGGCTGATCTGGATGGCGGCGGTCTGCCGCATCATCCGGATCCCTCCCGTCCCGATCGACTCCAGGAAGTCCGTGAGCCGCACGTAGCGCGCGCCCGGCAGCTGCAGCGGGACGGACTCCAGCGGGTTCACCGGATCCACCCCCAGCGAGAGCAGCTCCACTCCCCGGTCCAGCAGCTCGCCGCGCAGGGGGAGCACGGTGTCGCGAAGGCTGCGCAGCAGCGCCGTGCCCGAGCGGCAGGGCGGCGCGCTCAGCTCGATCTGCCCTCCCGGCTCGAACGACACCACCCCTCCGTCCGGCACCACGAAGCGCGGCGCCCCGTACGCCGAGGCTTCCTCGCGCCAGCCGTGGCGGGCGCCGAAGGCGCGCAGCAGCGGGAGGGTGCACGGCCGCGCGGGGTCGCACACCGGCACCGGGGCGCGCGTCTCCGCGTCCACCGCGAGCAGCTCCACCTCGGCGCCGATGGCGGGCGGGCGCGCCGTGTGGCGGCGGAAGCCGAAGGCGTTCTCGCGCAGGTCGGCGTACAGTGCGGCGCGGTCCGGCGTCACGGCTCGCCCGCCTCCGCGAGCACCAGCGCGTAGAGCGAGTCCGCGTCCGTCTCCCAGCGCGCCACGCGCAGCCCCGCGCGGGCGAAGAGGGCGTCGACGCTGGCGCGGTCGTGCTTGCAGGAGATCTCGGAGCGGATGGTCTCGCCCGCCGCGAAGCGGAAGGTGCCCGCCCCCGGCACCGTCACCGCCTGCGCGCGGGTGGAGACCAGGTGCATCTCGATGCGGTGCGCGTCGCGGTCGTAGCAGGCGCGGTGCTCCCAGGCGTCGAGGTCGAAGTCCGCCCCCGCCTCGCGGTTGAGCACGCGCAGCAGGTTGCGGTTGAACTCGGCGGTCACCCCCGCGGCGTCGTTGTAGGCCGCCTCGATCCGCGCGGGATCCTTGCGCAGGTCCACCCCCAGCAGGAAGCGCTCGTCCGGGCGCATGCGCCCGCGCACCCCGCGCAGCAGCTCCGCCGCCTCGTCCGGGGCGAAGTTGCCGATGGTGCTCCCCAGGAAGGCGTGCAGCACCGGGTGCGGCACGTCGTCGGGAACGGGGAAGGGGGCCGCGAAGTCCGCCGCCACCGGCTCCACCGCCAGCTCCGGGTAGGCGCGGGCGATGCGGGCCGCCGTATCGTCCAGGAACTCCGCGCTCACGTCCACGGGCACGTAGGCGCGGCCCGACCCGGCGGCGAGCATGGCGTCGAGGACGATGCGCGTCTTCACCGCCGCCCCGGCGCCCAGCTCCAGCAGGGTGGCGGGGCGCAGCTCCGCCATCCACGCCGGCATCCACCGCTCCAGCAGCGCGCGCTCGGTGCGCGTCAGGTAGTACTCGGGGAGGCGGGTGATCTCCTCGAAGAGCTCGGAGCCGCGCTCGTCGTAGAAGTACTTGGGCGGCAGCTCCTTCTGCGGGCGCGAGAGGCCGTCGCGGACGTCCGCGAGGAGCGCGGCGCGCGCGGCCGGGGGGGCCAGCTCAGCCATCGGCGGCCACCCGGAAGCCGCTGAAGATCTGCCGGCGGATCGGGTAGTCCCAGTTGCGGAAGGTGTTGCGGACGGCGCCCGGGCGCGTGGCCCAGCTCCCGCCGCGCAGCACCTTGTAGTCGGGCCCGAAGAAGACCTCCGAGTACTCGGGATAGGGGAAGGTCTCGTAGCCCGGCCAGGGGTGGAAGTCGCTCGCCGTCCACTCCCACACGTCGCCGATCATCCCGTAGCAGCCGATCGGCGAGAGGTTGAGCGGATACGCCCCCACCGGCGCCGTCTCGAAGGCGAGCTGGTCGAGGTTGGCGTGCACGGGGGTGGGCGGCTCCTCGCCCCAGGGATAGGTGCGGGCGGCGCCGGCGGCCGGGTCCCAGGCTGCGGCGGCCTCCCATTCCTGCTCGGTGGGGAGCCGCTTCCCGGCCCAGCGGGCGTAGGCGTCGGCCTCGTACCAGCAGACGTGGCAGACGGGGCGGTCCGGGTCGAGCGGGGCCACGCGGTCCATGCTGCGGACGGTCCACCCGTCGGCGGTGCGCGCCCAGAACTGCGGGGCGGCCAGCCCGGCCTCGGTGCGCCACGCCCAGCCGGCCTCCGTCCAGTAGGCGCGGTCGTCGTAGCCGCCGGCCTCCAGGAAGCGGAGGTACTCGCCGTTGGTCACCGGCCAGGCGCCGATGCGGAAGGGCGCCAGCCGCACGCGGTGGCGGGGGCGCTCGTTGTCGTAGGCGGCGGCGCGGTCGTCGGTGCCGAGCTCCACCTCGCCCCCGGGGAAGTGCACCATCCCCTCCGCGTCGGCCGGCACCGGGCGCCCGGCGGGAACGGCCACCGCGCGCGGGGCGCGGTAGGGCGCGTCCTCCTTGAGCTGGAGCGCCTGGAGGATGGTCTCGTCGTGCTGGTACTCGTGCTGGGCCACCATGCGGTAGACGAAGCCGCCCTGCCGCAGCCGGGGGTCGCCCCCGTTCTCCGCGGCGCCGCCGGCGGCCAGGTGCTCCAGCACGCGCCGCCGCACCTCGGCCATCGTCTCCAGCTCGCCGGAGAGCGAGGGGTACTCCAGCTTGCCGCGGGTGGAGCGGGGATTCTCGAAGGGATTGAACATCCCCGGCATCTCCCCGAACTCCACCGGCCCCTCCAGGTTGCGGATGAGCCACAGCTCCTCGAAATGGGCGATGTGGCCCAGGTCCCAGAGGATGGGGCTCATCAGCGAGCTGTGCTGGGTGCGCAGCTCCTCCTCGGTGAGCGGGCCGATGAGGAGGAGGGTGCGCGTGCGCGCATCGGTGAGGAGGTTCGCCAGGTCGCTGGCGGAAGGGGCGGTTCCGTTGGCAGCGGTCATCGGCGGCGTGCGGGCGGGAGTCTCCGGCGCGGAACGGCGTCAGATAAGCTACGGGAAGACGCTCCCGCGCGCCACCGTTTAAACAACTGTGGGTCTCACACAGAGGACACGGAGGACACGGAGCCCGTCCTCCGTGCCCTCCGTGTCCTCCGTGTGATGCTTTTCTCTTTACTCTCCCCGCAGCGCGGTCATCGGGTCCACGCCGGCGGCGCGGCGCGCGGGGACGAAGGCGGCCACCGCGGCCACCGCCACCATCAGCACCGCAAGCTGCAGGTAAGTAGCGGGATCGGCCGGGGCCACGCCGTAGAGCATGCCGCGCAGGAAGCGGGTGAGGAGGAGCGCGCCCGCGATCCCCGCGACGATCCCCGGGAGCGCCACCCGCACCCCCTGTCCCACCACCATGCGCACGATCTCGCCGCCGCGCGCCCCCAGCGCCATGCGGATGCCGATCTCGCCCGTCCGCTGCGCCGTGGAGAAGCTCACCAGCCCGTAGAGCCCCACCACCGCCAGCGCCAGCGCCACCGCCGAGAAGGTGCCCAGCAGCGCCAGGTGGAAGCGCCGCTCGGCGAGCGTCCCGCGCACCAGGCTCTCCAGCGTGGCGGCGTGGTAGACGGTCTGGTCCGGGTCGACGTCCCACACCGCCCGCTGCAGCGCCGGGAGGAGGGGCCCGGGGCGCCCGCGAGTGCGGGCGACGAAGATCATGCTCCCCGTGCCGTGCTGCGCGTGCGGCACGAACAGCTCGGGGCGCGGCGGACTGTCCAGCCCCTGCGGGCGCACGCCGGCCACCACGCCCACGATCTCGCGCGTCACCGGCGGCCCCATCACCCCGATGGTGATGCGGCGCCCCACCGGGTCCTCGCCGGGGAAGAAGCGCCGCGCCAGCGCCTCGCTCACCAGCGCCACCGGGGGCGCGCCCGCGCGGTCCGCGGCGGTGAAGCCGCGCCCCGCGCGCAGGGCGATCCCCATCACCCCGAAGTACCCGGGCGTGGCCACGGTCGTGAAGACCTCCTCCGCCTCGCCCGGGCGGGCGCGGGCGCGCCCCTCCACGTGCAGCGGGTCCGCCGCGGTGATGGCGTGCGGGTGGAAGGGGAGCGACGACACCGCCGCCGCCCGCTCCACGCCGGGGACGGCCTCGAAGCGGGCGATCAGCGCGCCCACGCGCGCCACGCGCTGCTCGGAGGTGGGATTGCGGTCCCAGAGGAAGGTCTGCAGCGTCGCGCGGCGCTCGGGGCGGAACCCCAGGTCGTTGTCGAGCAGGGTGAGGAAGGAGCGGCCGAGCAGCCCGGCGCCGATGAGCAGCACCAGCGCCAGCGCCACCTCGCCCGCCACCAGCGCGCCGCGCAGCCCCCCGCGCCGGCCGGGACCCACCTGCCCGCGGCCGGCCCCGCGCAGCGCGTCCGCCACCACCGGGCGCGAGAAGCGCAGCGCGGGCGCCACGCCGAAGAGCACCGCCGAGGCCAGGGTGACGCCCACGGCGAAGG
>DASUNK010000687.1:0-9690 GCA_036277195.1 Longimicrobiaceae bacterium
GTCGTGCATCGTCTCCCCCTGCAGCTTGGTCAGCCCCTTCCGCCGCGCCGCCCGGAGCGCCTTGATGTGCATCCGGTAGGCGACGGGATAGTTGCCGCGGTGCATGGCGAGCTTCCCCAGCCCGACGTAGGACTGGACGTACGCGCCCCACTCGCCCGTCTGCCTCCCCAGCATGACGCCGTGGCGGTACCAGGTCTCGGCGCGGGCGAAGTCGGCTTGGCGCGCCGCGAGCAGGCCCACCCCGTACGCCAGCGCGGCGCTGTTGCCCGCCGCCAGGGCGGCGGCCTGCATGAAGGCCAGCTCGGTATAGCGGTGGCCCGCGTCCCCTCCCCACTCGCTGATGGTGCGGCACGCCTCGGCCACGGTCTCGCCCGGGGTGGTCTCCGGGGAGCCCAGCATGCGGCCGACCGCCACCAGCGGGTCCACCAGCTCGCGGGGGACGTCGGCGTCCCGCAGCTCGGCGAGGCGGTTGCGCCCCGCGTTCGGCGAGAAGAGCTTGCCACGCTCCTTCGGCTCGGCGCGGGCCCACAGCATCACGTTCCGATATGACTGCCAGAGGAGGACGGCGGCCTCGCCGCCCACCTCGCGGAGGATGTCCATCCCTTCGAGCGGCTCGGGCCCACGCGTGAGCGGCGGAGGCGTGCGCCAGCGCCGCGGGGGGCGCTGCGCCGCGTTCCTGGCGCGGGTAGACTTCATCTAGCTCTCCTTGAGGTCGCGGTTCGCGGTGTGTTCACTTTGCGAATACTATATGCGCTCCGGTGCCGGCGCGCCACGTTTTTTTGACTTTTCCTCTGACACCGTAGCAGACTACGAGCCGAAAAACCCCACCAGCCGTGCGGGTTCCCGCCCAGGCGTTGGCGGAATGGCGGAAAAGGTGACGGACAGGTTCGCACCCTTTGTACCACCGTTCACTTTCAAAAGTTTCCACCCGTCCCCGCGTCGGCGTCCCCGCCCTCGGCCGGCGTACACCTGAGGACGATCGCCTCCTCCTCCGCGTCAACTTCCACCGACCCACCCCCCTCCAGCGCGCCGAAGAGGAGCTCGTCGCCCAGGGGCTGCATCACCTCGTCCTGGAGGAGGCGGGCCAGGGGGCGGGCGCCGTTGAGCGGGTCCAGCCCGTGGTTGGCCAGCCAGCCGCGCGCGGCATCGGTGAGCGCCAGCGAGACGCGCCGCCCGGCCAGCCGCTCGCGCAGCTCGCCGGCCAGGCGGTCCACGATGCGCTCCATCACCTCCAGCGTGAGCGGGGCGAAGGAGATGCGCGCGTCGAGCCGGTTGCGGAACTCGGGCGAGAAGGTGCGCTCGAACGCCCGGTCGTCCTCGCCCCCGGCGCGGTCGGACTCGGAGAAGCCCACGCGGCGGCGCGAGATCTCCTCCGCCCCCACGTTGCTGGTCATGATCAGCACCACGTTGCGGAAGTCGGCCTGGCGGCCGTTGTTGTCGGTCAGGCGCCCGTAGTCCATCACCTGCAGCAGCAGGTTGAAGACGTCGGGGTGGGCCTTCTCCACCTCGTCGAGGAGCACCACCGAGTGGGGCGCGCGGTTCACCGCGTCGGTGAGGAGGCCGGCCTGTTCGAACCCCACGTAGCCGGGCGGGGCGCCGATCAGCCGCGAGACCGTGTAGGGCTCCATGTACTCGCTCATGTCGAAGCGGATGAGCTCCACCCCCAGCACCTCGGCGAGGGAGCGGGCCACCTCCGTCTTCCCCACGCCGGTGGGGCCGGTGAAGAGGAAGGAGCCGATCGGCTTGCGCGGGTCGCGCAGCCCGGCGCGCGAGAGCTTGATGGCGGTGGCCAGCTGGGCGAGCGCGGCGTCCTGCCCGAAGACGCGGCGCTTCAGCTCGTCCTCCAGGGTGCGCAGCCGCTCGCGGTCGGACCCGGCCACGGTGCGGGGCGGCACGTTGGCCATGGAGGCCAGGATGCGCTCCACCACCTCGGTGCCCACCACGGGCGGCTCGCCCTCCGCGGGGCCGCCGGCGGCCAGGCGCACGTCGGCCCCGGCCTCGTCGACCACGTCGATGGCCTTGTCGGGGAGACGGCGGTCGTGCAGGTAGCGGGCGGAGAGCTCGGCGGCGGCGCGCAGGGCGTCGTCGGCGTAGCGCACGCCGTGGAACGCCTCGTAGCGCGGGCGCAGCCCCTCCAGGATGCGCACCGTGTCGTCCACCCCCGGCTCCAGCACGTCGACCTTCTGGAAGCGGCGGGCCAGGGCGCGGTCCTTCTCGAAGTGGGTGCGCAGCTCCTCCCAGGTGGTGGAGCCGATGCAGCGCAGCCCCGCCGCCAGCGCGGGCTTGAGGAGATTGGAGGCGTCCATGCTCCCGCCGCTGGTGCTCCCGGCGCCCACCAGGGTGTGGATCTCGTCGATGAAGAGGATGGCCCCGGGGCGCGCCTCCAGCTCGCCGAGCACGGCCTTCAGGCGCTCCTCGAAGTCGCCGCGGTAGCGGGTGCCGGCCAGGAGGGCGCCCAGGTCGAGCGCGTAGATCTGCGCCTGGCGCAGCGCGGCGGGGACCTCGCCGCGCTGCACCCGCAGCGCCAGCCCCTCCACCAGCGCGGTCTTCCCCACCCCGGCGTCGCCCACGAAGAGGGGATTGTTCTTGCGCCGCCGCGCCAGCACGTGGATGGCGCGGCCGATCTCCTGGTCGCGGCCGATGAGCGGGTCGAGCCGCCCCTCGGCGGCCAGCCGGTTGAGGTGTACGGTGAAGCGGGCGAGCGCCCCCTCGCGGAACCCCGGCTCGCCCTCCTCGTCGCCGTAGCCCGCCTCGGCGCCGGCGCCCACCTCGGCGGGACGGCGCACGACGCCGGTGGAGCCGCGCGGCCCCTCGTGCGAGACGTGCTGCATCAGCCCCAGCCGGGTGGCGCCGGCCTCCTCCAGGAAGTGGACGGCGAAGGCGTCGGGCTCGTCCCAGAAGGCGATGAGGACGTGGGCGCCGGTCACCTCGTCGCGGCCGGCGTGGAGCACCTGCAGCGCGGCCTGCTGCACCACGCGGCGGAAGGCCAGGGTGGGGGTGCTGGTGTCGAGCGGCTCGCGCGCGCCGCCGACCTCCTCGGCCAGGAAGCGGTCGGCGCGGCGCTTGAGCCGCTCCACGTCGGCGCCGCACGCGGCCACCGCGGCGGCGGTGTCGGCGTCGTGCAGCAGGGCGAAGAGGAGGTGCTCGAGGCCCGCCAGGGCGTGGCCGCGCCGGGCCGCCTCCAGCACGGCCAGGTGCAGGCTGATCTCCAGCTCGGGGCGGAGCGCGGGGTTCGCCATCTCTACTCGGGCTCCATGGTCAGCAGGAGGGGGAACCCCTCCGCCCGGGCCGCGGCGGTGACCTGCTCGATGCGGGTCTCGGCCACGTCGCGGGTGTAGACGCCGGCGACGCCGATGCCGTGGTGGTGCACCTGCAGCATGAGCTGCGTGGCCTCCGTGGCCGATTTCTCGAAGTAGCGGACCAGGACCTCCACCACGAACTCCATGCTGGTGAAGTCGTCGTTGTGCAGCAGCACGCGGTAGCGCCGCGGGGTGCGCGTGCGGGGGCGCTCGCGCACGGCGAGGCCTTCCTCGCGCTCCTCGTCCGGGCCTGCGGGACGGCGTGCCTGCACGTTTACTACCGCGGCGGGTTCCACCGGGTGGGAAGGAAGCCGGCGTGGACGCACAATCATGCGGCGCGGGCGCCCGCGGGGGAAGGGCCGGCGCTGGTACGCGCGTTGCTCACCACCCGCGGCACCGCTTTGCATGGAGGGAACGCCGATGGCCGGCCCGGCGGCCGCGCGCGCGGCCGAGGACAGACGGGAGCACGACGCGCGCGCCGCCCGCGAGCTGCGCGTGCAGCGCTTCGTGCAGCCCGACGACGAGACCTGCGGCCCCACCTGCCTGCGGAAGGTCTACGCCTTCTACGGGCTGCAGGTGGAGACGGACGCGGTGGTGCGCGCCCTGGAGCCCAACGAGGGGGGCGGCACCCTGGCGGTGTTCCTGGGGGTGGAGGCGCTCAAGCGCGGCTTCTGCGCCCGCATCTACTCGTACGACCTGCGCATCTTCGACCCCACCTGGTTCCGCCTCCCCGCGGAGGCGCTGGCGGAGAAGATCCACGACCGCTTCCCCTACCTGATGGACGCCAAGCGGCTGGCGGCCGCCCGCGCCTACCGCGACTTCCTCTGCCGGGGCGGGGAGCTGGCCTTCGACGAGCTGACCCCCGGGCTCTTCCGGCGGATCATCGACCGGGGGCACCCCGTGCTGGCGGGGCTCTCGGCCACCTACCTCTACCGCATGCCCCGCGAGCGGCACGACGAGGAGACGGACCTGCTGGTGGACGACGACGTGCGCGGCGAGCCCACCGGGCACTTCGTGGTGATCAGCGGCTACGCGCAGTGGGGGCGCCGGCTGGTGGTGCTCGACCCCTCGGAGCACGTCCCCGTCCCCGACCAGGACCGGCACGTGGTGGACGCGCAGACGCTCATCAACGCCATCCTGCTGGGCGACGTGACCTACGACGCGGTGCTGCTGGAGGTGTGGCCCGCCGACCAGGACGCGGGGGAGGCGCCGGGGTGAGCGCGCGGCGGCGGGTGCTGGTGGTGGTGCAGGACCCGGCGGACGTGCAGGGCCTCCCCGGCGAGCTGGTGGCGCAGGCCGACCGCTACCTGGAGGGCGGCGCGGAGCTGGGCGACGAGCGCACCGTGGTGGTGAACCTCTGCCGCTCCACCGCCTACGCGAGCAAGGGCTACTACGTCTCGCTCCTGGCCGCGGCGCGCGGGCAGGCGGTGATCCCCACGGTGGAGGACAGCCAGGCGGTGGCCGAGCCGTACGGGCGCTTCCGCGCGCTGCAGGAGGCGGGGGTGCCCACGGTGGACGCGGCGGAGATGCGCGTGCGCTGCCACGCCCTCCGCCGCCCCGCGCCCGAGGAGCCGGCCGCGGTCCCCGCCGAGGACGAGCCGCCGCGCCCCTTCCCCGTGCCCTGCGTGCGCGCCGGCGAGCGGGTGCGCGCGGCCCGCCCCGGCGAGTACGTGGAGACGCTGGCGTTCCTGGGGAGCTGCCCCGACGCCGCCTTCCAGCGCGCGGCGCTCGCCGTCTACCGGGAGTGGCCCGCACCGGTGCTGCGGCTGCAGCTGCTGCGCGAGGACGAGGAGTGGAAGGTCACCCAGGTGGCCGCCGTCCCCCCGCACCACCTGGCCCCGGCCGAGCGCGCGCGGCTGGTGGAGGCGCTGGCCGACGAGGCGCGCGTGCTCCGCCGCGGCCGCCAGGCCCCGCGCGAGACGGTGCGCGCCTCGCTCGCCGTGCTGGTGGACGCCGCCGACCCCTTCTCCCCCTCCAGCCCCGAGACCATCGACCGGCTGGAGCGGGTGGCCGCGCGGATGAACGTGCACGTGGCCCGCATCTCCGCCGGCGACCTGCGCAAGCTCCCGGAGTACGACGCCCTCTTCATCCGCTCCCTCACCGGGGTGAGCCTCCCCTCCTTCCAGTTCGCCCTGCGGGCCGAGGCGCTCGACATGCCGGTGGTGGACGACTCGCAGTCGATCATCCGCTGCTCGAACAAGGTGTTCCTGGAGGAGCTGCTCCGGCGCGAGGGGATCCCCACCCCGCGCACCCGCATCCTCACCGCCCGCACGCGCTGGAAGGAGGTGGAGGCGCTGGGCTCGCCGCTGGTGCTCAAGCTCCCCGACGGCTCCTTCTCGGCGGCGGTGCACAAGGTGGCCTCGCGCGCGGAGTACGCGGCGCGCTCGCGCGCCATGTTCCGCCACTCGCCGCTGCTCATCGCGCAGGAGTGGCTCCCCACCCCGTTCGACTGGCGGATCGCCGTGCTCGACGGCCGGGTGCTCTTCGCCGCGCGCTACTACATGGCCCGCGGGCACTGGCAGATCCGCACCGAGACGCGGGGGACGGAGCGCTACGGGAAGGTGGAGGCCGTGCCGCGCGGCCAGGTGCCGGCCGAGGTGGTGGAGACGGCGCTGCGGGCGGCGCGGCTGATCGGCGGCGGCCTCTACGGGGTGGACCTCAAGGAGACGCGCGGCGGGCCGGTGGTGATCGAGGTCAACGACAACGCGAACCTCGACATCGGCTACGAGGACGCCGCCGACGGGAACGCCGTCTACGAGGACCTGGTGGAGTTCTTCGTGCGCCGCGTCGAGGAGGGCGCGCCCGGCGGGGGGAACGGCACCGCCGAGGCCGAGCGCGCGCTGGAGCGCATCCGCGCGCCGATCCGCGCCCGCCCGGCCGCGGGCGAGCCGGCGCGGTGGCGGGCGTTCGAGGTGGCGGGGCTGGAGCTGGAGTACCCGATCGTGGACCGCGACCTGAACGTGGCCTCGCTGGTGGAGCCCGCCTTCCGCGTGCTGGCGGGGCGGGGCACCAGCGACGTGGACCTGGGGGCGGTGGGGTTCTCCAACGAGATCGCCGACCACGTCTTCGAGGTGAAGACGCTGAAGCCGGTGCGCAGCCTGGCCGCGGCCGAGTCGGCGCTGGTGGAGGGGATCCAGCGCTTCGCCGCCGTGCTGCGCGACGAGTTCGACGCCCGGCTGATGCCCACCGGGATGCACCCCTGGATGGACCCGCGGCAGGGGAAGCTCTGGACCCGCTCCGGGCTGCGCGTCTACACCGCCTACGCGCGCCTCTTCGACGTGCGCACCCACGGCTGGATGAACGTGCAGGCCACCCACCTGAACCTCCCCTTCGGGAGCGAGCGCGACGCGGTGGCCATGCACAACGCGGCGGCGCTGCTCGTCCCCTACCTCCCGGCGCTGGCGGCCAGCTCGCCCCTGCACGACGGCGAGCTGCAGCCGGCCGAGGACGGGCGGCTGGCCTGGATCCTGGAGCACCAGGCCCGCATCCCCGAGAGCTGCGGGGCGATCGTCCCCGAGTACGTGGAGAGCTTCGCCGACTACCGCCGCCGCATCCTGGGGCCGATGTACGCCGCGCTCGACCGGCTCCCCGACCCGGACACCGACGCCATCCGCCACGAGTTCTTCAACACCCGGGGCGCCGTCTTCAAGTTCTCGCGCCGGGCCATGGAGGTGCGGGTGCTGGACACCCAGGAGTGCGTGAAGCTGGACGTGGCGGTGGCGGTCTTCGTGCGCGCGGCGCTCAAGCACCTCTCGCGGCGGGTGCTGGCGGCGCGGATCGGGCTCCCCGCGCACGAGGTGCTGGTGGAGGACTTCCGCGCCTGCATCCGCGAGGGGAGCCGGGCCCGGGTGCGGGCACCGCACTTCCCCGCCCTGGAGCGGGGCGACGACGGGCGGGCGGAGGCGCGGGCGGTGCTGCGGCACCTGCTGGAGGGGGCGGAGGGCGCCGTGCGCGGGAGCGAGGCGCACTACCTGGAGCTGGTGGGGCGGATGATCGAGGCCGGGACGCTGGCCGAGCGCATCCGCGCCGCGCTCCTCCCGCACGCCGAGGGGAGCGACGAGGCCTTCACCGAGGCGGCGCGGCGGATCTACATCGAGCTGATGGACTGCCTGGAGGCCAACGAGCCCTGGGCGCGACGGGCGCTGTAGCGAGTCTGCATCCCGTAGGGGTAGCAGAGCGCCGATTTCACGGATTTTTCATCCTCTAAATAGCCGTGGAATAACGACTTAACGGCACGTAACCTGCAGGGATGCTCCTCTTCCATGGATCGCGAGGCAAAGGAAATGGCACTGAGGAGCTTCACGGATTCGGCGGGCGAGGAGTGGCGGGTGTGGAGCGTGCTTCCGCACTCCCCGGTCGGGGTGGAGAGACGGCAGGACGACCGCCGGCGGAATAGCGGCGACGGGTACGCCGGGCCGGAGCGCCGCCGCCACGAGCGCCGGGTGCGCACCCCCACGCTGCTGACGCCGGGGCTGGAGAGCGGCTGGCTCTGCTTCGAGAACCACCACGACAAGCGCCGGCTCACCCCGATCCCGCGGGGGTGGGAGGAGCGTCCCGAGGCCGAGCTGGAGGAGCTCTGCCGGCAGGCGACCTCCGTGACCCGGCGCGACGGCGCCGGCTGAATCAGGCGCTCACTTCTCGATCTCCGTGCCGTCCGGGAGGAGGGGGCGCTTGGCCTTCAGGTCGAAGCCGTACCCCCGCGGGAGGACGTGGATGGCGGCGTCGGTGATGGCCAGCGTGTCGGAGTCGCCCGCGTCGGGGGCGTTGGTGTGGGTGACGCGCCCGTCGAACACCATGGCGGCGCCGCGCCCCACCACCGTGAAGCGGTCGCCGGGGACCACGTCCACCGCGGTGTCCTCGTCGATCCCGATCCCCAGCACCTGCGGGTTGTGCGAGAAGATGGTGAGGAGGCGGCTGACGCGCCCCCGCTGGTTGAAGTGGGTGTCGACCACGGTGTCGCGCCAGTAGCCGAGCCCGGGGGCCAGCGAAACGTCCTCGCGGCGCACGGTCCCCTCGCTGCGCCCGCCGATGACCATCACGCTGCTCATGGCGGCGGCGCCGGCGCTGGTCCCCGCCACCACCAGCCCGTCGCCGTAGAGCCGCTCCTGGATGGCCTCGGAGAAGCGGGTGCCGGCCAGGAGCGCGGTGAGGCGGAGCTGGTCGCCGCCGGTGAAGAAGACGGCGGTGGCGCGGCGCACCGCCTCCTCCACCGCCTCCGCGTCGGCCTCGCGGCGGTCGGTGATGGGGGCGGGGATCACCTCGGCCACGCCGATCTTCTCGAACAGCCTCCCGTAGACCTCGACCTTGCGGCCGGGGTCCTCGGAGGGGGAGGAGCAGACCACGATCCGCGCCCGCTTCCCCCCGGCGATCTCCACCAGGTGGGGGAGGATGCAGAGGTCGTCCTCGTCCGGGTCCTCGGCCCCGCCGATGACCAGCAGCCGGCCCCGCCGCCCCGCCCCCTCCTCGGTGGTCATGCGCTCACCCGCTTCCCGTCTGGCCGTGCGGCGCGTGCACCGGCTTGGACTCGGGCGAGCCGCGCTGCCGCAGGTAGATGGAGAGTACCACGATGGCGGCCACCGAGAGGAACTCGCTCTGCCAGTTCTGGAACGACTCGAACCAGAAGCGCGAGGTGCGCGCGTACCCCATCACCCCCACCGGCTCGCCGCCGTGCTCCGCCTGCTCCTCGTTGTAGTCGGCCGCGCCGGTGGCGGCGTGCAGCGCCAGCGAGACCAGGAAGAGGAGGAAGAGCGCCAGGCTGAGCGAGCTCTCGTACAGCTTGAGCACCAGGCCGCCGCGGCGCACCGGCCAGGGGGCGTCGGGGTCGTCGCGGTGCTTGCGGGGGTCCTCCCTCACCTCCTCCTCGCCCGCGCCCTCCTCGTCCGGGGGCTTGTTGCTCTCGGCGGAGCCCTTCTGCACCAGGAAGGCGGTGAGGAAGATGAACATCGCCATCTGCAGGAACTCGGACTCCCAGTTCTCGAAGACGGCCTCGCCGAAGTGGCCGGTGCCGAGGTACTCGACGAACGTCACCGAGGGCTGGCCGTGCTCGCGCTGCTCCTCGACGTAGTGGGCGTGCCCGGTGAGGGCCTGCCCCACCAGCGCCAGCAGGAAGAGCGCGAGCGCGACGATCGTCAGGCCGCTGTTGCGGAGCGCCTTTCCCATCCTCCACCCCCACCGCGGGTTCCCGGGAGGCCGCCGGAGCCGCCGGCGGCGCGTGTCCAGAGCGTCCCTGTTGCGCAAGGGGCGGGCCCGCCAGGTAGCACCGGGCCTCCCACCCGGGTGGCGCCCGGGTGGCATGACGCATGCACCCCTCGCGCGCCTCCGCGGGAGCGGCCGATTTGCCGTTCCCGCGCGCAAGCCGCATTGTGAAGGACCTGTGGTATGAGTGTCACCC
>DASUNK010000688.1:0-4345 GCA_036277195.1 Longimicrobiaceae bacterium
GTCCTGGATCACCAGCGTGCCGCCCGGGCGCAGCGCCTCGCGCAGCTTCCGGAGCGTGGGCTGCAGCGGGAGGTGGTGCAGCGTGGCGACGGACACGATGCAGTCGAAGCGCTCCCGCGGAAAGCTCCAGCCGGCCGCGTCGGCGACCAGGTAGCCGACGTTGGAGCGTCCCGCCGAGCGGCTCCGCGCCACGCGGATCATCTCGGGAGAGAGGTCGATCGCCAGCACGCGCGCCGAGCGCTCGGCCAGCCGCGCGGTGAGCTCACCGGTGCCGCAGCCGACCTCGAGCGCCTCGCCGCAGCGCGCCGGAAGCTGGTCCAGCACCCAGTCCAGGTAGGGCGACGGCTCCGGCGCGGCGCGCTCACTCAGCCGCGCGATGCGGTCGAAGTCCGCCCGGACCTCGTCGATCGTTCGGGACACGGCGTCGGCCTCCACAGATCTCGCACAACTCCCGCACACAATCTGCGCGGAACCTGAACGCCGCCGCCATCCCCGCGGCAGGCGGCGGCCCTATCGTTCGCGGAGACGGTCCCCATCCCCCGTTCCATTCTCCCGCGAACGATCCCTCATGCGAGCTACAGCGGCACTGGCGATAGCAGCGCTCCTGGCCTGCCCCGCCGCCCTCATCGCCCAGCACGAGCACGGACAGGACCCCGCTCCCGCGCCCCCGGCGAGCAATGCAGGCGGCGCGCTTCCCACCCCCACCCTGCGCGCCTCCGCCGCCGCCGGCGCCGTGCGCATCGACGGGCGGCTGGACGAGGCGGCGTGGGCCGCGGCGGAGCCCGCCACCGGCTTCGTCCAGCAGCGCCCCGCCAACGGCGCCCCCGCCACCGAGCGCACCGAGGTGCGCGTGCTCTACGCTCCCGACGCCATCCTGGTGGGCGCGCGGATGCACGACTCGCGGCCGGACTCCATCGCGGCGCAGCTGGCCCGGCGCGACGCCACCGGCATCTACTCCGACTGGTTCCACGTGCTCGTCGACGGCACGCGAGACCGGCGCACCGGCTACCGCTTCTCCGTGAACCCGCGCGGGGTGCAGCGCGACGTCTACCATTTCAACGACACTTCCGAAGACGGCGGCTGGAACGCCGTGTGGGAGGTGGCCACCGCCGTCGACTCGGGCGGGTGGACGGCCGAGATCCGCATCCCCCTGTCGCAGCTGCGCTACCAGCGCCCGGCGGGCGAGGCGGAGGCGGCGTGGGGGATCAACTTCGTGCGCGACCTGGCCCGGCGCGACGAGCGCTCGCTCTGGTCGCCGATCCCCGCCAACCACGCGGGCTTCGTGTCGCGCGCCGGAGAGCTGCGCGGGCTCTCCGGCCTGCGCCCGGCACGCCGGCTGGAGGTGCAGCCGTACTCCAGCGGCCGCCTCGCCCGCGAGCCCGGCGACCGAGCCGACCCCTTCTACGCCGCCAACGCGGTGGAAGGCTCGCTCGGCGCGGACCTCAAGTACGGCCTCACCCCGTCGCTCACCCTCACCGCCACGCTCAACCCGGACTTCGGGCAGGTGGAGCTGGACCCGGCGGTGGTGAACCTCACCGCCTTCGAGACCTTCCTCCCCGAGCAGCGCCCCTTCTTCGTGGAAGGGGCGGACATCTTCCGCTTCGGGCAGATCCGCAGCTACACCACCTACGGCTTCACCGAGTTCTTCTACTCGCGCCGCGTGGGCCGCACGCCGCAGCGCTTCGTGTCCGCCCGGCCGGACGAGTGGGTGGACGCGCCGGACCAGTCCACCATCCTGGGCGCGGCCAAGCTCAGCGGGCGGGTGGGGCGCGGCTGGTCGGTGGGAGTGCTCGACGCGGTGACGGCGGAGGAGCGGGCCCGCTTCGCGGGGGCGGGGCGCGACAGCACCTCGCCGGTGGAGCCGCTCACCAACTACTTCGTGGGGCGGGTGCGGCGCGACCTGCGGGGCGGCGGCACCGTGCTCGGCGGGCTGCTCTCCGCCACGCACCGCGACCTGGGCGGCGCCGAGTTCGACGGGCTGCTCCGCTCGCGCGCGCTGGTCTACGGCGCGGACGGCGAGCACGCCTGGGGCGGTCGCGAGTGGGTGCTGAGCGGCTTCTACGCGCGCAGCCGCATCGAGGGCTCGGCGGGGGCGATCGCCCGCGCCCAGGGCTCCAGCGCCCGCTACTTCCAGCGCCCGGACGCGGACTACCTGGAGGTGGACCCCGCGCGCACCGCGCTGGAGGGGCACAGCGCCGCCCTCTCGCTGCAGAACAACGGGCCCGTGCACGGCTCGGTGACCTACCAGGAGTCCAGCCCCGGGTGGGAGCCCAACGACCTGGGCTTCCAGGGGCGGACCGACTACCGCTCGCTGGCGCTGCACCTGGGGCGCTTCCACGAGGCGCAGGGCGCGCTCTTCCGCCGCTACTACACCCACCTCTACGGCTACCGCGCCTGGAATTTCGGGGGCGAGCCCGTGGCCAACGAGGTGGGCCTCCTGGCCGGCGGCACCTTCCACAACCTCTGGAACGTCGACCTGTCCGTCGCCCACTATCCCGCCCGGATGGACGACCGGCTGACGCGCGGCGGACCGCTGGCGGCGGTGGGCGGGCTCTGGCAGGCGGGGCTCTTCGTGGGAACGGACCCCCGGCGGCGGCTGGTGGCGGCGGCGCACGGCATCGCCACCCGCGGCGAGGGGCGCGCCATCCACTCGCTCTCCACCAGCCTGGAGCTGCGCCCCTCCAGCACGGTGCAGCTGCGGCTGGAGCCGAGCGTGTCGCACAGCCGCGTGCCGGACCAGTACGTGACGGCGGTGGGAGATCCGCTCGCGGAGGCCACCTTCGGCCGGCGCTACGTGTTCGCCGAGCTGGACCAGACCACCGCCGCGCTGGGGATGCGGGTCAACTGGACCTTCACCCCCACCCTCAGCCTGCAGCTCTACGCCCGCCCCTTCACCTCGGCGGTGGACTACGGCGGCTACCGCGAGTTCCTGCGGCCGCGCGCCGCCGAGTTCGCGCGCTACGGCGTGGACCGGGGCACCATCGCCCGCCGCCCGGGCGAGTGCACGGCCCTGACGGGCGAGCCCGGGGGCGCCTGCTGGACGGTGGACCCGGACGGCGCGGGCCCCGCGGCGGCCTTCGGCCTCACCGACCCCGGCTTCACCGACCGCTCGTTGCGCGGCAACGCGGTGCTGCGCTGGGAATACCGCCCCGGCTCCACCCTCTTCTTCGTCTGGCAGCAGCAGCGCAGCGGCAGCGACCCCTTCGCCCGCTTCGACCCCGCCCGCGCCCCCGGCGACCTCTTCGACGAGCCGGCGCACGACGTCTTCCTGGTGAAGGCGACGTACTGGATCGGCGGGTGATGTCCACCATGAACACTAACCGGAGAGCCGACACCATGCTGATGATCGCCTTCGCGGGGCTGGCCGCCGCGCTGCACGGCACCCCTGCCCCCTACGCCTACTCGCCCGCCGGGGAGCCGCCCCGGGTGGAGGCCGCGCGCGTCGCCGGCGACCTGCTGGTGTCGGCCGCCTGGCTGGCGGAGCACGCCGGCGACGCGGACGTGGTGATCGTGCACGTGGCGCACGAGCGCGCGGAGTACGACCGCGGCCACGTCCCCGGCGCGCGCTTCCTCCCCTACGAGTCGATCGCGGGCGAGGTGGACGGCCTGGCGGTGGAACTGCGCTCGCCGCGCGAGCTGGAGGAGGCGTTCGAAGCGGCGGGCGTCTCCGACGGCTCGCGCATCGTGCTGTACGGCCACCCGATGTCCGCGGCCCGCGCCTGGGCCACGCTGGACTACCTCGGCCACGGTGACCACGCCGCGGTGCTGGACGGCGGGCTGGAGGCGTGGCGCGCGGAGGGGCGGCCCGTCTCGCGCGAGGCGGCGCGTCCCCGCCGCGGCGCGCTGACGCCGCGCGCGCAGCCGGAGCGCTTCGTGGACGCGGAGTGGGTGCGGGCCCACCTGGGCGCCCGCGGGGTGGCGCTGGTGGACGCGCGCCCGGCGGAGGAGTTCAGCGGGAGCGACGGCGGGCACGGGGGGATGCACGGCGCGGGGCACATCCCCGGCGCCCGCAACCTGTACTGGGAGGAGCTGCTGGTGTCGCGCGCCGATCCGCGCTTCCGCAGCCGCGAGGAGCTGGCGGCGCGCTTCCGCCAGGCCGGCGCGGAGCCGGGGGAGACGGTGGTGGCGTACTGCATGATCGGGATGCGGGCCAGCGTGGCCTACTTCGTGGCGCGCTACCTCGGCTATCAGACGCGCTTCTACGACGGCTCCTGGCAGGACTGGAGCAGCCGCCGCCTTCCGGTCGAGGGAGGGACGCCGTGATCGTCGACCGCCGGCGCTTCCTGGCGGGGCTGGGCGCGGCCGCGGCGACGGCCACCCTCCCCCGCGGCCTGGCCGCCGCGCC
>DASUNK010000689.1:0-2886 GCA_036277195.1 Longimicrobiaceae bacterium
CGGAGCGCTGCGAGCGCTGCGGTGCGGCCACGGCGGCGGCCCCGGCGCCGCTCGTCCTGGCGGGGAAGTTCCGGCTGCTGGAGCGGATCGGGAGCGGGGGGATGGGGATCGTCTACCGGGGGATGGACCTGGCGCTCGGCCGCGAGGTGGCGGTGAAGACGCTCCCGCGCATGAGCCCGCGCGAGGCCCGCTGGCTGCGCAAGGAGGCGCGGGCGATGGCCGCCGTCTCCCACCCCAACCTGGCGCTCATCTTCGGCGCCGAGTCGTGGCGCGGGGTGCCGATGCTGGTGGTGGAGTACCTCCCCGGCGGCACCCTGGCGGAGCGCATCGCGCGCGGGCCGCTCCCCGCGGAAGAGGCGATCGCGCTGGTGGGCGCGCTGGTGCCGGCGCTCGCCTCCCTGCACGACGCCGCCATCCTCCACCGCGACATCAAGCCCAACAACATCGGCTTCGCGGCCGACGGCACGCCGAAGCTGCTGGACTTCGGGCTGGCGCGCGCGCTGGAAGCGGCCCACCAGGCCGAGGGGGAGCCGCTCCCGTGGCGCTCGCCGGACGCCGCGCCGGTGGCGGCGTGGCAGGGCTCGTTCCGCGAGACCGCCGCGGGCGAAGGCGGCGACTGGGCCGGGACGCTCCTCTACCTGGCACCCGAGGCGGTCAACGGCGAGCCGCCCGCCGTCTCGTGGGACCTCTGGGCCCTGTGCATGGTGCTGTACGAGGCGCTGGCGGGGAGGCACCCGCTGGCGGGCGGCGCCCCGCACGGCACCCTGCTGCGCCTGTCGGAGGCGGACGTTCCCCCGGTCCGCGAGCTGGCGCCGGAGGTGCCGGCGCCCGTGGCGGCCTTCCTGCGCGGGGCGCTGCACGCCGACCGCCGGAAGCGCCCCGCCTCGGCGCGCGAGCTGGGGGAGCGGCTCCAGGCCCTGCGCGGCGCCCTGGCCGCGCCCGTCTCCTAGCCGCCGCTCAGACCCACCCCAGCGCGTCCGCGATGTCGACGGCGAAGGGGCGCTGCTCCGGACGCTTGTTGAGGCAGCGCGCGGTCAGGTCGTCGAGCTCCGGGTCCACCCCCTCGCACACCTCGGCGGCCCGCGGCGGCTCGCGCCGCAGGTGGGCGGCGGTCATCTCCAGCGGCGTGGCCGCGTCGAAGGGAAGGCGTCCGGTCAGCAGCTCGAAGGCCACCACCCCCAGGCTGTAGACGTCGGCCCGCTCCGTCACCGGCTCGCCGCGCAGCTGCTCGGGGCTGGCGTAGGCGGGGTTGCCGAGGCGCTCGCCCGGGCGGGTGAGGCGCTGCACCTGCTCGGCGCCCGTCTCCAGCACCGCCGCCAGCCCGAAGTCGGAGAGGAGCACGCGGTCCGTCTCGCGGTCGTACAGCAGGTTCGCCGGGCGGACGTCGCGGTGCACGATGCCCAGGCGGTGCGCCGCGGCCAGCCCCGCCGCCGTCTGCCCCACGTAACGCCGCACTTCCTCGCCGGAGAAGCGCCCGGCAGCGGCCAGCCGGTCCTCCAGCGAGCCGCCGTCCACGTAGGGGAGCACGATGAAGGGGAGGCCGCCCGGGGTGCGGCCGATGCGGAAGACAGTGGCCACGTGGGGATGCTGGATGCGCGCCGCCGCGCGCGCCTCGCGCTCGAAGCGCGCCCGCGCCACCTCGTCGCCGGCGTAGCGCTCCGCCATCACCTTCAGCGCCACCAGCCGGCCCAGCGCGGGCTCGCGGGCCAGGTACACGCGCGCCACGCTCCCCTCGCCCAGCTGGCGCAGGACGTCGAACTCGGGGGTGAGCCCCGCAGACGCTTCTCCCGGCTGCGGAAGCACGGACGTAGCCACCGGGGAGTGGAGGCGCTCGCCGGCCGCGCCCGGCTCCGCGCGGAGGCGCTCCGCCAGCGTCAGGACCTCCCCGCCGGGCTCGAACCCCTCCTCGCGCAGCCGCGCCACGAACGCGGCCGCGAACTGCACCGCCCGGGCCCGCTCGCCCGCCTTCGCCAGCGCCTGCATCAGCCGGAGCGCCACGCGCGAGCTGAACCGGTCGTGCACGGCCAGGCGCCCCCACCACTCGGCCGCCGCCTCCGCGTCGCCCGCGGCCTCGGCGGACTCGGCCAATGCCGTGAGCGCCCGCGCATACTCCCGCCCGATCGTCTCCCGCTCCACCTCCACCCAGCGCTCGAACTCCGGGGCGTCCTCCACGTAGAATCCGTCCAGGAACGGCCCCGCGTACAGGGAAGCGGCCCGCTCCCAGTCCTGGGCGGCGGTGGCTTCCCGGAATTCGACGAGGTCGCACGAGACGGCGTCCGTATCGAGCCCCACCTGGCTCCCCGGGGTCAGAAAGACGTCCTTCAGCTCCCGGCGCAGCACGTAGAGCGATTCGGAGAGGAGGTGCCGGGCCGCGTCGGGCGGGCTGTCCGGCCACAGGTAGCCGATCAGCTTCTCCCGCTCCACCAGGCCGCGAGGCGCCGCCGCGAGCAGCGCCAGCAGGGCGAGCCGCCGCCGGTGGGCGGCGCGCCCGTGCAGGGGTCCCTCCTCCGTCTCCACCTTCACCCCGCCCAGCACTCCCAGCGAGAGCGGCATACTCCCATCCGTGCGGCGTATTACGAAGGCCACCCGGATTGAGTAGACACGGCGCGCTCACCGCGCGCAAGGAGTGCCTCAGGGCGCCTCCCCCTGCAGCCGGCGGGCCTGGGGATAGGGGTAGAAGTCCGGGATCTCCCCCGACTTCTGGCGCTCCTGCATCTCGCGCCCGAAGCGCGGGGTCAGCAGGTCGCCGTGTGCCTCCAGGAAGGCCTCGCGCAGGGGGCCGGCGGGGACGAGGAAGGGCACCCACTCCTCCGGGAAGACGTCGCCCTCGTCCACCGAGAACCAGGGCTCGGCGCTCATCTCGTCCTCCTCGTGGCGCGCGGTGGG
>DASUNK010000690.1:0-11812 GCA_036277195.1 Longimicrobiaceae bacterium
GCACCGCGCCCTCGGCGGTGCGCATGATGATCTCGCCCTCGCGGCTGGTGACAATCCTGGCGCCGTCGGGGGTGGTGACCGTGGTGATGCGCTCGAACTGGGCCGTGCCCTCCACCTTGCTCTTCCGCACCGTGGTGGCGGCGATGCGCGCCGCCGTGCCGCCGATGTGGTAGGTGCGCAGGGTGAGCTGGGTCCCCGGCTCGCCGATCGACTGCGCGGCCAGGATCCCCACCGCCTCGCCCGGGTCCACGATCCCCATGGTGGCCAGGTTGCGGCCGTAGCACTTCACGCACAGCCCGCGGCGGCTCTCGCAGGTGAGCACGCTGCGGATGCGCACCGTCTGGATCCCCGCGTCCTCGATGAAGTCGGCGGCCTCCTCGTCGATCATGGCGCCGGCCTCGACCACCACCTCGCCGTCGATCGGGTCCACCACGTCCTCGGCGGCCATGAAGCCGACGATGCGGTCCTTGAGCGGCTCCACCACGTCCTCGCCCTCCTTGAGGGCGGAGACGTCCATCCCCAGCACCGTCCCGCAGTCCTCCTCGGTGATGGTGACGTCCTGGGCCACGTCCACCAGGCGGCGCGTCAGGTAGCCGGCGTCGGCCGTCTTCAGCGCCGTGTCGGCGAGGCCCTTGCGGGCGCCGTGGGTGGAGATGAAGTACTCCAGCACGGTGAGCCCCTCGCGGAAGTTGCTCTTGATCGGGCTCTCGATGATCTCGCCGATGCCGCCGGTGAGCTTCTTCTGCGGCTTGGCCATCAGGCCGCGCATCCCGGCGAGCTGCCGCATCTGGTCACGGCTGCCGCGGGCGCCCGAGTTCATCATCATGAACACGGGGTTGAAGCCGCCGCGGTCGTTGGCGAGGCGCTCCACCATGGCGTCGGCCACGTCGTTGTTGGCGTGCGTCCAGGTGTCGATCACCTTGTTGTAGCGCTCGCCGTTGGAGATGACGCCGTTGTTGTACGCGCGGGTGAAGCGGGCCACGTCCTCCTCGGCCTCGCGCAGGATCTCGTCCTTCTCGGCCGGGATCTTCATGTCCTCGATCCCCACCGACACCCCGCCCATGGTGCTGTAGCGGAAGCCGAAGCTCTTCAGGTCGTCGAGGAAGACGACGGTGCGCGCCAGCCCCACGGTGCGGTACGCCGCGAAGATGACGTCGCCCAGCTCCTTCTTCCCCATGGTCTTGTTCCAGAAGCCCAGCTCCCGGGGGACCACGGAGTTGAAGATCACCCGCCCCACGGTGGTCTGCACCCACTCGGCCCTGCGCGCCTCGCCCTCCTCCAGGTCGGCGTCGGCCCGGGGGTCGGTGAGGTAGTAGATCGGCGAGTGGAAGCCCACCACCCGGTGGGCGAGCGCCATCTCCACCTCGGCCACCTTGCCGAAGCGCCGCAGGACCTTCCCCGCGTCGCGCTTGGCGGGCGCCTTGCGCAGCTCCTCCAGGTCACCGGGGAACGCCGTCTCGTGCGCCTCGGACTCCTTGGTGAGCCAGTAGCAGCCGATGACGATGTCCTGCGACGGCGCGGCGATCGGCCGGCCGTTGGAGGGGAGGAGGATGTTGTTGCTGGAGAGCATCAGCACCCGCGCCTCCAGCTGCGCCTCGAAGGAGAGCGGCACGTGCACGGCCATCTGGTCGCCGTCGAAGTCGGCGTTGAAGGCGGCGCACACCAGCGGGTGGATGCGGATGGCCTTCCCCTCCACCAGCACCGGCTCGAAGGCCTGGATTCCCAGGCGGTGCAGCGTGGGGGCGCGGTTGAGCAGCACGGGGTGGTCGCGGATGATGTCCTCGAGCACCTCGTACACGCGCGGGTCGTCGCGCTCCACGATCTTCTTGGCGCGCTTGACCGTCTCGGCCTCGCCCCGCTTCTCCAGCTCGTGGATGATGAAGGGCTTGAAGAGCTCCACCGCCATCGCCTTGGGGAGCCCGCACTGGTGCAGCTTGAGCTCGGGGCCCACCACGATCACCGAGCGCCCCGAGTAGTCCACGCGCTTGCCGAGCAGGTTCTGGCGGAAGCGCCCCTGCTTCCCCTTCAGCATGTCGCTGAGGGACTTGAGCGGGCGCTTCCCCCGCCCGCGGATGGCCTTGCTCCGCCGCCCGTTGTCGAAGAGCGCGTCGACCGCCTCCTGGAGCATGCGCTTCTCGTTGCGGAGGATGACCTCCGGGGCGCGCATCTCCATCAGCTTCTTCAGCCGGTTGTTCCGGTTGATGACGCGGCGGTACAGGTCGTTCAGGTCGCTGGTGGCGAAGCGGCCGCCGTCGAGCGGCACCAGGGGGCGCAGGTCCGGCGGAATGACCGGCACCACGTCCAGGATCATCCACTCCGGGCGGTTGCGCTCGGAGGCGGCCTCGCCCGAGTTGCGGATGGCGTCGATGACCTTGAGCCGCTTCAGCACCATCTTCTTGCGGTGCTGGCTGGTCTCGGTGGCCACCTGGGCGCGCAGCGTCTCGGCCAGCACGTCCACGTCGATGGCCTTGAGCAGGGTGCGGATGGCCGGCGCCCCGATGTCGGCGGCGAAGTCGGTGTCGCCCTCCTCGCGCGCCTTGTCGCGGAGGGCGATGTACTCGTCCTCGTCCAGCAGCTGCGCCGCCTTCACGTCCTGGCTCCCGGGGGCGGTCACCACGTACGCGGCGTAGTAGATGGCCTTCTCCAGGTCGCGCAGCGTCATCCCCAGCAGGTAGCCCATCTGCGAGGGGAGGGTCTTGAACATCCAGATGTGCGCCACCGGCACGGCGAGCTCGATGTGGCCCATCCGCTCGCGGCGCACCTTGGAGAGGGTGACCTCCACGCCGCACTTGTCGCAGACGTGGCCGCGGAAGCGGATGCGCTTGAACTTGCCGCAGTGGCACTCCCAGTCCTTGACCGGACCGAAGATGCGCTCGCAGAACAGGCCGTCGCGCTCCGGTTTGAAGGAGCGGTAGTTGATCGTCTCCGGCTTGGTGACCTCGCCGAAGCTCCAGGAGCGGATCTCCTCGGGGGAGGCCAGCTTGACCTGGATGTAGTTGAAGTCCTGAGAGCGGGTCTCGCGGACGCGGGGGAAATCGATCATTCCTGGGCTCCCCTTCTATCGTAAGTTTCCCGGCCTTTTGGGGCTCGGGCGGCTCCTCGTCGTTCCCGGGCTTTTTAGTCCTGAGTCCTGAGTCCTGAGTCCTGAACTACTTAGGACTCAGGACTTAGGACTTAGGACTTCAGTTCCCCAACGTCACCGAGATCCCGAGCGCCTGGAGCTCCTTCACCAGCACATTGAAGCTCTCCGGCAGCCCCGGCTCGGGGAGGTTCTCGCCCTTGACGATGGCCTCGTACACGCGGCTGCGGCCGTTCACGTCGTCGGACTTCACCGTCAGGATCTCCTGCAGCGTGTGCGCGGCGCCGTACGCCTCCAGCGCCCACACCTCCATCTCGCCGAAGCGCTGGCCGCCGAACTGCGCCTTGCCGGCCAGCGGCTGCTGCGTCACCAGCGAGTACGGCCCGATGCTCCGGGCGTGGATCTTGTCGTCCACCAGGTGCGAGAGCTTCAGCATGTAGATGGCGCCCACCGTGACCGGCGACTCGAACGCCTGCCCGCTCCGGCCGTCGCGCAGCCACACCTTGCCGCCGGGGGTGAGCCCCGCCGTCGCCATGTGCTCCTCCAGCGCGGCGTTCAGCGGGTACGCCCCCTTCTTGGCGCCGGCCAGCGCCGCCGCCGCGGGGAACATCGTGGCGAACTCGGCCTCCTTGCGCTCGGCCACCTCGCGCGCCGCGCTCACCAGGTACTCGCCCAGCGCCTTCAGCTTGGCGGTGATCGCCTTCGGCGTCCCGGGCGCGCCCACCACCCGGTCGATGCTCCGGCCGATCCCCCGCTCGGGGCGCGGCTGCAGCCCCGCGGCCTCCTCGGCCTCGCGGCTGGCCGTGGCCATGGCCCGCACGTCGTCCACGTCGAAGTGCGGCGGCTCGGCCCCGGTCACCCCCAGCGCCTGCCGCGCCCAGGTGGCGCCCGCCAGGCGGATCAGGTGGCCGATCTCGTCCTCCGAGGCCCCCTGGAAGACCGGGGTCTTGGCCTCGAAGCCCAGCACCCGCGAGGCCCACCCCAGGTGGGTCTCCAGGATCTGCCCCACGTTCATGCGGCTGGGCACGCCCAGCGGGTTGAGGCACACGTCCACCGGGGTGCCGTCGGGGAGGAAGGGCATGTCCTCCTCCGGCACCACCCGGGCGATGATCCCCTTGTTCCCGTGGCGCCCGGCCATCTTGTCGCCCACCGAGATCTTGCGCTTCTCGGCCAGGTACACCTTCACCAGCTGCACCACCCCGGGGGGGAGCTCGTCGGGCTGGAAGACCTTGTCGATCTGGTTCTCCGTCCGCTGCCGCACCCGCTCGATGCGCCGCTTGCTCTCGTCGATCAGCCGGCGCAGCTGCTCGTTGACCGCGCGCTCGGTGACCTTGAGGGTGGTGAGGTCCACCTCGTTGAGGTCGAGCGCGTCCACCACCTCGGCGGTGAGCTGCGTCCCCTCGTTGAAGAACGGCTCCACCGTCCCCTTCTTGAGGAAGAGGGCCACCTCGCGGCCGCGGATCAGGTCGCGCACCTCCTCGTCGCGCGCCTCGGCGATCCGCTGGATCTCGGTGCGCTCGAAGTTGCGCAGCTCGCCGATCTTCTGCCCCCGCTCCTTCTCCAGGATCGGGTCGTCGATGCGGCGGCTGAAGATCTTCACGTCGATCACCGTCCCCTCCACCCCCGGCGGCACCTTGAGCGAGGAGTCCTTCACGTCCTTCGCCTTCTCGCCGAAGATGGCGGTGAGCAGCTTCTCCTCGGGGGAGAGCTCGGTCTCGCCCTTGGGGGTGATCGTCCCCACCAGGATGTCGCCGGCCTTCACCCGGGCGCCGATGCGCACCACCCCGCGCTCGTCGAGGTCCACCAGCGACTCCTCGGCGACGTTCGGGATCTCGCGGGTGATCTCCTCCATCCCCCGCTTGGTGTCGCGCACCTGCAGCTCCAGCTCCTGGATGTGGATCGAGGTGTAGACGTCGTCCTTCACCAGGCGCTCGGAGAGGACGATGGCGTCCTCGAAGTTGTGGCCGTACCAGGGCATGAAGGCCACCAGCAGGTTGCGCCCCAGGGCCAGCTCGCCGCCGTCGGTGCTGGCGCCGTCGGCCAGCACGCTGCCCCTGGCCACCTCCTGCCCCACCCGCACCAGCGGGCGCTGGTTGAGCGCCGTGTCCTGGTTGGTGCGCCAGTACTTCTTCAGCCGGTAGCGGTCGAACTGCGCCAGCTTGCGCAGGGGCTCGCCCTCCGCGCCGGCGCCGGCGGCGCCCGCGTCCACCAGGATGTGGTCGGCGGTCACCTCCTTCACCGTCCCCGAGCGCCTGGCGGTCACCACCGCGCCCGAGTCCACCGCCACCACCTGCTCCAGCCCGGTGCCCACCACCGGCGCCTCGGGGAAGAGGAGGGGGACGGCCTGCCGCTGCATGTTGGAGCCCATCAGCGCCCGGTTGGCGTCGTCGTGCTCCAGGAAGGGGATGAGCGCCGCCGCCACCGACACCAGCTGGTCCGGCGCCACGTCCATGTAGTCGATCTCCCCCGGCGTCAGCAGGGGGAAGTCGCCCCGCTCGCGGCAGAGGACGAACTCGTTCTTGAAGGTGAAGCCGTCGGTCAGCGGCGCGTTGGCCTGCGCGATCCGGGCGTTCTCCTCCTCGTTGGCCGAGAGCCAGGCGGTGATGCGCGTCACCACCGGGGTCACGTGCGTCAGCGCCACCTTGGTGGCGAGCGCCACCCGCCCCACGTCGCCCTCGGGCGGGAGCGCGGGGACGCCGGAGGTGTAGTCGAGCGCGGCCTCGTCGGGGTCGCCGCCGTCCACCGGGGTGAGCCCCTCCAGCTGCAGCCGCCCGAGCGCCTCGGCCACCTCGGCGGTGAGCACGCTGCCGGGGACGGCCAGCACGGCGGCCGTGCGCGGCTGGAACACCCGCACCGCCAGCGTGGCGGGGTTGCGGATGGCCTCGGGGGCCACGCCGCGGGCCACCGCGCCCGCGCGGCGGCTCACCACCCGCACCACGTTCACCGGCTGCGCGGCGATGCGCGCGGCCAGCTCCTCGGTGATGCGCTCGCCGCGGCGCGCCATCACCGGGAGCGCGGCCACGGCCGCCTCCCAGTCGTTCTGGCTCACCTCGCCCGCCAGCATGCGCGGGAAGAGGGCGCTCCAGTCCGGCACGTCCTCGGCCAGCTCGGCGCCCACGATCATCTGGCGGAAGATCTCGCGCCCGCGCTCGGCGTCGATCTCCTCGTTCTTCTTGCCGAAGGTCTTGGCCCGCTCGCCCAGGATGAGCCGGAGCGGCTCGGCAAGCGTCACCGTGGCCGGGTAGCCCACCACCGCGCGCACCACCTTGCGGTAGGGCGTCTCGATGAAGCCGAGATCGTTGATCCGCGAGTAGGTGGTCAGCGAGTTGATCAGCCCGATGTTCGGCCCTTCCGGCGTCTCGATCGGGCACATGCGCCCGTAGTGCGAGTAGTGCACGTCGCGCACCTCGAAGCCGGCGCGCTCGCGGGTCAGCCCGCCCGGCCCCAGCGCGGAGAGACGCCGCTTGTGCGTCATCTCGGCCAGCGGGTTGGTCTGGTCCATGAACTGGGAGAGCTGCGAGCTCCCGAAGAACTGCTGGATCACGGCCGAGACCGTGCGCGCGTTCACCAGGTCGTCGATGTTGATCTTGTCGGGGTCCGACACGATCGACATGCGCTCGCGCACCAGCCGCGCCATGCGGCTGAGCCCCACCGAGAACTGGTTGGCGATCAGCTCGCCCACCGAGCGCACCCGGCGGTTCCCCAGGTGGTCGATGTCGTCGGTGTACCCCCGCCCCTCGTGCAGCTCCACCAGGTTGTGCAGGATGGCCAGCACGTCCTGCGCGGTGAGCGCCGTCATCCCCGCCGGGGGGAGCGAGAAGCGCAGCGCGCGGAAGGCGTCGCCCAGGCGCTGGTTGATCTTGTAGCGCCCCACCCGTCCCAGGTCGTAGCGCTTGTTGAGCGACTCCTCGGTGTACTCGCTGTAGTCGCTGCGCGCCCCCGCCGCCCCGTTGGGCGAGAGGTCGCCGGCCACCACCAGCGAGGCGCGCGGCTGGAAGAGGAGCCGCCAGACGTGGCCGTACACCTGCACCACGCGGTTCAGCTCGTAGACCAGCACCCGCGGCGCGCGCGCCGTCTTCTCGGCGCGCTCCTCGCGGAAGCTCTCCCAGACGTAGCGGATGCCGCGCTCCTGCGCGAAGCGGAGCATGCGCTCCTCGGGGGTGCGCTGCGCGTCGCGCGAGTTGGGGTCGGTCGCCTGCCCGTCGCGCTCGCCCCAGGCGGCCAGGAAGTCGGAGACGTGCAGCAGCCCGCTCCCCGCCTCGAAGAACTCGTCCTCCGTCCAGCTCTCCGGCGCGGGGGCCGTCCCCGGGCGCACCAGGTTGTGGATGGCGAAGAGCGAGTCCAGCGTCCCCCGCGTCGGGTCCTTGACCAGCGTGGCGCGGAGCGCGGTGCCGCTCTGCCCGGTGGGGGGGCGGAAGATCGCCACCCGCTCCACCCCGGCGCGCTGCAGCCGCCCCACCACCTCCGAGGCCAGCTCGTCGCCCGCGCGCGCGGCCAGCGCCGCGGCCACCACCGGGAGGTGGGCCACCCCGGCCTCGCGCAGCGTGGCGTACCTCTCCGCCGTCAGCCGCTCGCCCCGGGCGAAGACCTCGCCGGTGCCGGGCACCACCACGTCGCGGTAGAGCGCCGGGCCCTCGGGGCCCAGCACCGAGGGGTCCGGCACGTCCTCGGCCAGCCACCCCAGGAACACCTCGCCGCGGCGCCCCTCGCGCGTGTTCTCGCGCTCCAGCGAGGAGACGGCCACCGTGTCGCGCCCGAAGAAGACGCCCAGCACGTCCGCGTCGCGCGAGTACCCCACCGCGCGCAGCAGGGCGCTGGCCGGGAACTTCTTCTTCTTGTCGATGTGCACCGACACCACGTCGTGGATGTCGATGGTGAACTCCACCCACGAGCCGCGGAAGGGGATGATGCGGGCGCTGTACAGCTTGCTCCCGTTCGGGTGGATGCTCTCCTCGAACACCACGCCCGGCGAGCGGTGCAGCTGGCTGACGATGACGCGCTCCGCGCCGTTGATGATGAAGGTGCCGAGCGGGGTGAGCACCGGCAGGTCGCCCAGGTACACTTCCTTCTCGATGATGTCCTTGGGGCGGCGCTCGTCGCCGATGTCCTCCCACACCACCAGGCGGAGGGTGGCCTTGAGCGGGGCCGCGTAGGTCATGTCCCGCTCCATGCACTCCTCCATGTCGTACTTGGGCTCGCCCAGCTGGTAGCGGACGAACTCAAGGGAGAAGTTCCCGTTGACGTCGGAGATCGGGAAGATCTCGTTGAAGACGCGCTCCAGCCCCACGTCCTCGCGCTCGCGCGCGGCGGCGTCGGTCTGCAGCAGCGTCTCGAACGCGCGAAGCTGGACGTCGAGGAGGTTGGGAAGCTCCATCCCCGAGGTCA
Organism: Longimicrobiaceae bacterium; assembly: GCA_036277195.1. Taxonomy (GTDB): domain Bacteria; phylum Gemmatimonadota; class Gemmatimonadetes; order Longimicrobiales; family Longimicrobiaceae; genus Longimicrobium. The sequence goes on from DASUNK010000690.1 coordinate 8,465, forward strand.
GCTTGGCGAAAGAGACGATCGGCTTGTCTAGCGTTGCCAAGTGGGTCTCCCTCTTCAGTGAGTCGCGCGGAAAGCGCAAACGACCCCGACCGAAACGCCTCGGCGGGGTTGGCGCGAACAAGCTGAGTTATTGAGCGGCTTGCGGGTCATGGGCCGTCGGGCTGAAGTGGTCCGGGCGCTCCGGCCGGGGCGGCTGCACCGTCCGCCCCGGCCGCCGGCCCCCGCGCAGGGCGCGAGGGGCCGGGGGTGCGCCGGACTACTTCAGCTCGACGGTCGCGCCCTGCTCCTCGAGCTTGGCCTTGATCTGGTTCGCCTCCTCCTTGGAGACGCCCTCCTTCACCGGCTTCGGCGCGCCGTCCACCAGGTCCTTGGCCTCCTTGAGGCCCAGGGCGGTGATCTCGCGCACCACCTTGATCACCTGGATCTTCTTCTCGCCGGCGGCGGTGAGGATCACGTCGAACTCGGTCTGCTCCTCGACCGCCGGGGCGGCGCCGCGGTCGGCCCCGCCGGCGCCCGGCGCGGCCACGGCCACCGGGGCCGCGGCGGTCACGCCGAACTTCTCCTCGAAGGCCTTCACCAGCTCCGCGAGCTCGAGCACCGTCAGGTTGCCGATCGCGTCCAAGATCTCGTCACGGGAAAGCGTGGTCGCCATTTCTCCAGGCTCCTGTTCTTCTGCGTACGTGCAGGTTGCGTTGTCGGTTGTCGTTCGGCCGCGGGTCGTTTAGGCCCCGGCGCCTTCCTTCTGCTGCCGGAGCGCGTCGAGCGACCGCGCGAAGCGGGCGACGACCTCGCTCATCCCTCCCACCAGCCGCCCCAGCGGGGCGTTCAGGCCGCCGGCCAGCTGGGCCAGCAGCACCTCGCGGGGGGGGAGGTCCGCGAGCTTCTTCACCGCCTCCGGGCCGTACTCCCGCTTCTCCACCACGCCGACCTTCACGGCCGGGCGGTCGCCGAACTCGCGGGCGAAGTCGGTGAGCACCTTGGCGGCGGCCACCGGGTCGTCGCGGCCGATCACCACCCCGGTGGGGCCGCGGAAGAACCCGGCGATGTCGGGCAGGTCCATCTCCTGGAGCGCCCGCTGCGCCAGCGTGTTCTTGACCACCACGTAGTCCACCCCCTGCTTGCGGAGCCGGGCGCGGAACTGGGTGATCTGCTTCACGCTGAGGCCGGTGAAGTCCGTCAGGTAGAACGCCCGCGCCCCCTCCAGCCGCTGCTGGAACTCGCCGATGAAGGCGTCCTTGTCGGTTCTCTTCATGGCGTCAGCCCCTGCGGAAGAGGTTGTGGTCGACGGGCACGCCGGGACCCATGGTGCTGCTCACGGTCACCGACCGCACGTACTGCCCCTTGGCCGCCGCCGGCTTGGCGCGGAGCACCGTGTCCATGAACGCGGTGAGGTTCTCCTCCAGCTTCCGCGGCTCGAAGGAGATCTTCCCGATCGGCACGTGCACGTTCCCCGTGCGGTCCACGCGGAACTCGATCTTGCCGGCCTTGATCTCGCGCACGGCCTGGGCCACGTTCTGGGTCACCGTGCCGGCCTTGGGGGTGGGCATGAGCCCGCGCGGGCCCAGGATGCGGCCGAGCTGGCCCACCTGGCCCATCATGTCGGGCGTGGCCACCGCCACGTCGAAGTCGAGCCACCCGTCCTTGATGCGCTGGACGTACTCGGTCCCCACGTAGTCGGCCCCCGCTTCCTCCGCCTCGCGCGCCTTGTCGCCCTGGGCGATCACCAGCACGCGCGCGGTCTTCCCCGTGCCGTGGGGAAGGACCACCGCCCCGCGGACGATCTGGTCGGCGTGCCGCGGGTCCACCCCCAGACGCACGGCCACCTCGACGGTCTCGTCGAACCGGGCGAAGGAGAGCTCCTTCACCAGGGTGACGGCGTCGGCCGGCTGGAGGGCCCCCTCGGAAGGCACGCGCTGCTGCGCCTCGCGGAATTTCTTGCCGTGACTGGGCATGTACTCCCCTCAGGCGAATCCTTGCTCGAGTCCTGCCGCCGGGCGTCGCCCATCGCCGCGGTGGTCGTGTGGACGGAGAGCCGCGCAGGGTGCCGGGTGCTCCGGCACGGGAGGGCAGGAGCCGACTCCCGGGTGTCCCGCGTGGTCCCGCATCTCCTGCCTGGCGGGTCCGAGCGCCGTCGTCAGTCGACGACCTCGATCCCCATGGAGCGGGCGGTGCCGGCGATCATGCGCATGGCCCCGTCCAAGTCCGCCGCGTTCAGGTCCGGCTGCTTCGTCTCGGCGATCTGCCGCACCTGGTCGCGGGTGACCTTCCCCACCTTCTGCTTCTTGGACGAGGGCGAGCCCTTGTCCAGCCCCGCCGCCTTCTTCAGCAGCACCGCCGCCGGCGGCGTCTTGGTGATGAAGGTGAAGGAGCGGTCCGCGTACACCGTGATCTCGACGGGGATGATCATCCCCGGCTGCCCCTGGGTGCGCGCGTTGAACTGCTTGCAGAACTCCATGATGTTCACGCCGTGCTGGCCGAGCGCCGGGCCCACGGGGGGCGCCGGGTTCGCCGCGCCGGCGGGAACCTGGAGCTTGATGAAACCGGTGACTTTCTTCGCCATGTCAGACGACCCCTATCCTGAGATCAGAAACCCCGGAGCTGCGTGTAGTCCAGCTCGATGGCGGTGGGGCGCCCGAAGAGCGAGACCTCCACCTTCACCTTCCCCTTGTCGTGGTCGATGTCCTGCACGGTGCCGCTGAACTCCTTGAACGGCCCGTCGGTGACCTCCACCACCTGCCCGTGGCGGAAGGGGATGAGCACCACCGGCTCCTCCACCTGCGGCGCCTCGGTCTCCTGCCCGAAGATCTTGGCCAGCTCGTCGTCCGAGAGGGCCTGCGGCTCGGGTCCGGCGCCCAGGAACTTCAGCACCCCCTGGATGCTGTTGACCAGGTGTGCCGTGCGCTGGTTGTAGACCATCTTCACCAGCACGTAGCCGGGATACAGCTTGCGCGTGACGGTGACGCGCTTGCCGTTGCGGATCTCCACCACCTCCTGGGTGGGGACCAGCACCTCCTGGATCTGCTTCTGCTCCGGCTCGCCGGGCTCCTCGTCGATGCGGCGCTGGATCAGCCGCTGGACCTTGTTCTCGTGCCCGCTGTAGCTCTGGATGGCGTACCACCTGGCGTCGGCCATGGCGGCGCTCACCCGCTGACCAGGGAGGTGACCAGGTCGAGCAGCACCCGGATCAGCCAGTCCATCCCGAAGATCAGGGCGGCCACGATGAACATGAACACCACGATGACCCAGGTGGAGTTCTTGAGCTGCTCCCGGTCCGGCCAGGTCACCTTGCGCACCTGCTCGGCCACGTCCGAGATGAACTCGAAGGGCAGGGTGCGGGTCGTGGGCGTC
>DASUNK010000691.1:0-6759 GCA_036277195.1 Longimicrobiaceae bacterium
GTACGAGCGAGGAATCTGGTAGCAATCCCTTTCGTTGACATCAAGCTAAAGGCACCGACTGTATCGCGGTGGTGCGCACGGGCGACCACACGCGCTCGAAGTCATCACGGTTGATCCTGCGAGCCTGCCTGAGGCGGAGCATGTTGGCCACCCCTCGCACGCTCCAGCGCACCCCTACATCCGTCCTGCGGTTGATCTCGCGCATCTCTCGCTCGATCACATGCTCTTTTTCGTGCCCGATGTCAACAAAAGTCTACGCTACTAGGAATCTAGTCGGCTTGGCAGGGTAGCCTCGGCACCGGCGGGGCTACCGCACCCACCTTCCGGGCGTTCCTCGGCCAGATTCCACGGCCCTGCCAGTCATCTGCGCAGCGGTTGCATGGGAGTGGCCGGGCCTCGGAATGACAGCGGGCGCCGGCGACTCCGAGCGGGCGCGATGAATCGTCGATGAATCGCGCCCCTACGCGGAGGTCGAGCGCGGGAGGGTGAGGGTGAAGGTGGAGCCGCGCCCCTCCTCGCTCCGCACCCGCAGGTCTCCCCCCATCCCCCGCGCCAGGTCGCGGCTGATCGCCAGTCCGAGCCCCGTCCCCTGCGAGCGGCGCGCGCCCCGCTCTCCCACCTGCACGAAGGGCTCGAACACCGCCGCCTGGTCCGCGGCCGAGATGCCGACCCCCGTGTCGCTCACCCGCAGGAACACCTCGCCGGGCCGCTCCTCGCGCCACGCCGCGTCCACCGAGATGCTCCCCCCCGGCGGGGTGAACTTGATGGCGTTGCTGAGCAGGTTGATGACGACCTGCTGCACCTTCTCGCGGTCGGCCCACGCGCACAGCGCCGGCTCCACCGCCACCGAGAACGCCATCTCCCGCTCCGCCAGCTGCGGCTCGACCATCGGCGCCACCGAGGCCAGCAGCTCCGCCAGCTCCACCTCCTCCAGCCGGTACTCCACCTTCCCCGCCTCGATGCGCGCCAGGTCGAGGATGTCGTTGATCAGCCGCAAGAGGTGCTGCTGGCTCCGCCCCACCCGCCCCAGCGCCTCCAGCTGCGCCGCGGTGACCGGGCCGTGGATCCCCATCTCCAGCAGCTGCACGTAGCCAGCGATGGCGTTGAGCGGGGTGCGCAGCTCGTGGCTCATGGACGCCAGGAAGCGGCTCTTGGCCCGGTTGGCCTCCTCGGCGGCGGCGCGCTGGCGCTCCAGCTCCTCCGCCACGGCGTGCAGCTCCGTCGCCTGCTCCTGCAGCTGCTGCTGCTGCATCTCCAGCTCCAGCGCCTGCGCCTCGAGCAGCGCGTTGGCCCGGTGCAGCTCGTCGGCGCGCACCTCGGCCTCGGCGCGCGCCCGGTCCGCCTCGCGCCGGGCCCGCAGCAGCTCGTCCTCGAACTTCCGCCGCTCCTGCACGCGCAGGAACACGCAGTCGTTGGCGAACGCGTCGCCCTGCCGCCGCCGCGCCGCGTTGGCCAGCACCCCCACCGCGGCGCCGTCCTTCGCCCGCAGCAGGAGGAAGACCTCCTCGGCGCGGCCGTGCAGCCGCACCAGCGGGAAGAAGTGCGTCTGGTAGAAGATGCGGCTGCCGATCCCCAGGAGGGTCTCGAAGCGCGCCCCCGCCAGCTCGCCGCTCTCGTAGCCGAGCAGCTCGCAGAGGGTGGCGTTGATGGCCAGGATGGCGCCGTCGTCGGCGAAGGAGACGAAACCGCAGGGGGCGTGGTCCAGCAGCTCGCCCAGGGGGGACGCGTCCACGGGCGCGGGGGCGCTCAGGGCGCGGGAGCGGTGCGCAGGTACTCGCGCATGAGCCGGACGGTCTCCTCGGGGTGGCTCATGTGCGGGCAGTGGCCGGTGGCGCCCATCACCCGCAGGGTGCTGCGGGGGAGCTCGCGGTGCAGGTACTCGCCCACCGCGAGCGGCGCCAGGCTGTCGTCGGAGCACTGCAGGATGAGCGAGGGGACGCGCACCCGCGGCAGGTCGGCGCGGTTGTCGGCGAAGAAGGTGGCCTCGGCGAAGCGGCGGGCGACCACCGGGTCGGTGGAGCAGAAGCTGGCCACCAGCTCGTCGCCCAGCTCCGGCCGGTCGGGGTTCTTCATGACGACGGGCCCCAGGAAGTTGGCCCAGCCGATGAAGTTGCGGTCCATCATCTCCAGCAGCCCCTCCAGGTCCTCGCGCGCGAAACCGCCGACGTACGGCGGGTCGTCGACGTAGCGGGGCGAGGGGCCGATCAGCACCAGCCGGTCGAAGCGCTCGGGCTCGCGGTTGGCGGCGAGCACCGCCACCATGCAGCTCACGGAGTGCCCCACCAGCACCACGCCGCGCAGGTCGAGGGCGTGGACCACGTCGAGCACGTCCTGCGCGTAGCCGTCGAGGGTGGCGTAGCGCTCCGGGTCGTAGGCGGCCGGGTCGCTCCGCCCGGCGCCGACGTAGTCGAAGAGCACCACGCGGTAGTCGTCCTCGAAGGCGGGCGCCACGAAGCGCCACATGTTCTGGTCGCAGCCGAAGCCATGCGCGAAGAGCATGGGCCGGGTGCCGCGGCCGGAGACGGTGACGTGGTTGCGGGCGATGAGGTCCTGCGTCATGCCGTCAACATGCGCTGCCGGGCCCCGGGCGGCAACCGTCGGGGCGCCGAAGGACCGGCCCCGCAGGCGCTCCCGCCCGCTTGCCCGCGGCCGCCGCCGCGCTTCTCTTTCTCCCTCACCTCTCGACGGGAGATGGAGGACGCGCATGCAACCCGGGTATCCGGCGGCACGGACGGTGGCGCCCACCGTGGCGGAGCACCTCGCGGCGCACCTGCCCGCGGCGCGCGAGGGCGAGCCGGCGCCCGCGCCCCCGCCCACGGCGGAGCAGATCGAGGCGCTGGTCGACGCGGGCTTCTGGGCCAGCCTCCAGCGCGAGGAGGGGCACACGCCCCGCATCTCCCTGGCCTTCGTCCCGCCCGAGCTGGCGGGGCACGCCATGGCCTTCGTGCGCCCCCTCCCCCTCAATCCCCGCGACCTGGCCCGGCTGGCCCCCGCGGTGGAGCGGCCGGGGATCCACCTGGGCGTGTGGCCGGAGGGCGGCGTGCTGCGCGTGTGGGGGGCGGCACGCTCCGTCCCCACCACCACCTTCGTGCTGGAGGTGTCCGAGCCCGGCCTGCTGGTGCTCAAGTACCGGCGCGGCGACGAGTTCGACAAGTACGGCACCATCGCGGTGCTGGAGGGCGACCGGGTGATGGTGGTGGACGAGGGGAGCGCCAGCCTCCCGGACTGCCCCGCCCTCCTCTCCTCGCTCCTGGGCTTCGACGCGCCCGCCCCCGCGGGCTGGCCCACCAGCGTGCTCATCCAGCTCGCCGTCTCCATGCGCGCCCACCGGCAGGGCGGGCTGCTGCTGGTGGTGCCGGGCGACGGGGACGGGTGGCAGGCCTCCGCCTCGCAGCCCATCCCCTACCGGGTGCACCCGTACGGCGAGCTGGCCGGGCTGCTGCGCGCCCCGGAGGAGGAGCGCGAGCGCCCGGAGTGGCGCGACGCGCTGCAGCGCGCGGTCGACGCGGTGGCGGGGCTCACGGCGGTGGACGGCGCCACGGTGATCAACGAGCGCCACGAGCTGCTGGCCTTCGGGGTGAAGCTGGTGCGCCGGCGGGGGTACGAGCGGGTGGAGCGGGTGGCGGTCACGGCGCCGGTGGTGGGGAACCAGCCGGACGTGGTGGAGCCCGCGCGGCTCGGCGGCACCCGGCACCTCTCGGCCGCGCAGTTCGTGCACGACCAGCGCGACACGCTGGCGCTGGTGGCCTCGCAGGACGGGCGCTTCACCGTCTTCGCCTGGTCGCCGTGCGAGGACCTGGTGCACGCGCACCGGGTGGAGGTCCTGCTGATGTGACGAAGCACGCACCGCGGGCGGAAGCCGCCCGCGGTGCGCGAGGAAGGAGACCGCGCAGCTCAGCGCCCGCCGGCGATATCCCGGACCACCGCGGCCAGCGCCCGCACCCGGTCGGGGTCGGCGGAGCGCTGCACGTCGCGGTCGAGCGCGGCCGCCAGGGTGGTGAGCGCGGTGCGCCGCCGCGCCCCGGAGAGCCGCTCGGCCGCGGCCAGGTCGCGCCCGATGCGGGCCAGCCGGCTGGGCAGCAGGGCGTGCCCGCGCACCAGCTGGTCGACGTACGCGCGCGCCACCACGAAGCTCGCCGGCCAGGAGAAGCGCGTCTGGAGCTGGGCGTTGAAGGCCTCCATCCGCACCAGCTTCGCCGCCTCGATCTCGTTCTGCGACAGGTGCTCGCTGGGGACGAGGCGGAAGACGTCGAGCCCGCGGCCGATCTCCGAGCCGTAGATGTGGCCGTTGTACCAGTAGGCGGACCAGTGGCCGCCGATGATCATCTCGGTGGCGCTCAGCGGGCCGCGGTCGAAGAAGGCGATCTCCACCGGCCGCGCGGGGTTGGTGAAGTCGAAGACCGAGATGCCGCCCTGGTACCACGCCTGCACCATGAGGTCGCGCCCTGACACGGGGATGAGCGAGCCGTTGTGCGCCACGCAGTTCTCCTGCGCCGTCTGCGCGGCCGGGAGCTTGAAGTAGCCGGCGTGCCGCAGCTTGCGGTCGGTGAGGGTGAAGATGGCGTCGGCTCCCCACTCGGGGCGGTCGGTCGCGCGGCAGCGGGGCGCGGTGCCGCCGCCCCACTCGTCGGTGTAGAGCACCTTGGTGCCCGCGTTGTTGAAGGTCGCCGAGTGCCAGTAGGCGAAGTTGGGGTCCACCACCTCGTCGATCCGCCGGGGGTTGGCCGGGTCGCTGATGTCGAGGAGGATGCCGTTCCCGGCGCACGCCCCCGCGGCCAGCCCGATCTCCGGGTACGCGGTGATGTCGTGGCACTGGTTGGTCTGCGCCGTCCCCTGCGTCCCGGGGCCGTGCGCCCCGCCCCGCCAGAGCCCGGCGATGTTCCCCCCCTGGTCGGCGAAGATGCGCGGCGCGTTGACCACGCGGGCCTGCTGCGGCGCGGCCAGCGGCACGCGGATGACCTCGATGCGGAAGAAGGAGGTGTTCGGGTCCTCGGTCGGAGGCCGGCCGGAGCACCCCTCCAGCTCGTCGGCGGGGCGCACGCCGCTGGTGCCGGAGACGTAGATGTACACGTTGGCCGGGTCCCGCGGGTCGGTCACCAGCGTGTGGGTGTGCGAGCCGCGGCAGGTCTGCACCGAGGCCACCGTGCGGGGAGCCTGCAGGTTGGAGATGTCGAAGATGCGCACGCCGCGGAAGCGGTCGGGGCTCGACGTCTCCTGGATCGGCTGCGTCCCGCAGTCCACGCGGCCGCGCGTCTCCTCCACCGAGACGAAGAGCAGGTTGCCGTGGACCGAGACGTCGCCCTGGCCGCCGGGGCACACGTGCGTGGCCCGCACGGTGGGGTTGGCCGGGTTGGAGATGTCCCAGATCTGGAAGCCGTGATAGCCGCCGAGGATGGCGAGGTTGCCGCGGAAGGCCAGGTCCGAGACGGCGAAGCCGAAGTCGCCCGGCTCCTGGGCGTCGAAGAAGCCCGCCGGCTTGTCGCGGTGCGACACCAGCTCCAGGCCGCGCACCGCCACGCCGGCGTCGGACCATCCCGCGCGGAGCCCCACCCGCGGGTCGGTGGAGGTGCCCTGCGCGCCCGCCGGGGCGGCGGCGAGCGTCAGCCCGAGCACGAACAACATCGCTTCTCTTCTCATCTGGGTTCTACTGGAGTGGGGGAATCAGGTGCCGGGAACGGGCCCGGCCTGCAGCCTGCGCATGCGGTCGATCTCGGCGCGCTGATCGGCCTCGACGTCGGTGGCGAACTGGAAGAGCTCCGAATCCTGGCCGGCGCCGGGGCTGGCGAAGAGCGTCTCCACCATGGTCAGCGCGCCCTCGTGGTGCCGGATCATGAATTCCAGGAAAAGCCGGTCGAACTCCGCGCCCGAGGCCGCGGCGAGCCGGGCCAGCTCCTCGCGGGTGAGCATCCCGGGCATGAGCGCGTGGTCTCCGGCGCCGTGGTGCGCGTGGCCGGCGGCGGGGTCCGGCGCCTCCTCGCCGCGGTCCAGCAGCCAGCGCCGCATCCGCGCGATCTCGTCCTGCTGCGACACCGCGATGCGCTCGGAGAGGAGGAGGAAGTCGCGGCGGCCGGTGCGGGCGGGGACCAGCACGGTCATCTCCAGCGCCTGCGCGTGGTGGCCGATCATCCCCTGCATGAAGCGGACGTCGGCCGCGGTGTAGCGGCGGCCGCGCACGGTGTCGGCCGTCGTCGCGGTGACGCGTTCGCGGCCGGCATCGGTGCTCGGTGCGGGCTCGGGGCTCGTTTCGCGGGTGGTACTGGCGCCGCCGCACGCCGCGGCGAACACGATGGCCGCCAGCAGGCCGGATCTCTTCATTCCTTGCGCTCTCCCGAACGCTCGAGCGGGGCCTCCCATCGCCTGCAAGAATGGGATTTTGGGAGATGCGCCGCAAGACGGCATCCCTCATCTCTTGCTGGATTGGCGCGAAGGCTGCGGCGCATAAGTCTGCCCGAGCAGCGCTCTGGTCCCATAACGCCTGCCCCGATGCTCGCCCATGGCCCGACGCAGCTACGCCAAACCGATCTATAAGGCCGCGCAGGAATGGAAGGCGCGGTGCCTGACACGCGACGCCTCGGTTTTCTATCCGGGCGCGGCACTGTGGACTCTGGAGCACCTGTCGGCCTTGAGGACCGCGTTCACAGAACATCCGGAGCTGGGCTCTGACGAGTTTCTCGTAAAGTTCCAGCGTCAGCTGCATGGACAGCCGCCGGAGGTAATCCAACTTGCGGCGGAGATGCTGTGGGTTCTGTTCCTGTTTCC
>DASUNK010000692.1:0-5254 GCA_036277195.1 Longimicrobiaceae bacterium
TGGAGCGGGCGCTGGACGCGCTGCGGGCGCGCCACGAGGTGCTGCGCACCACCTTCGCCGAGGGCGAGGCGGGGCCGGTGCAGCTCGTCCACCCCTCCCGCCCCGTCCCCCTCCCGGTGGACGACCTCTCCCAGCTTCCCCGCGCAGCGCGGGAGGAGGAGGTGCGGCGGCGGGTGGACGCCGACGCGAACACCGGGTTCGACCTGGAGGCCGGGCCGGTGTTCCGCGCCCGGCTCCTGCGCCTGGCGGAGGACGAGCACGTCCTCCTCCTCTGCCTGCACCACATCGTGGGCGACGGGTGGAGCCTGGGGGTGCTGCACCGCGAGCTGGGCGAGCTGTACGCGGCTGCCGTCCGGGGAGAGCCGGACCCCCTTCCCCCGCTCGCGCTGCAATACGCCGACTTCGCCCTCTGGCAGGACGAGTGGCTCGCGGGCGAGGTGCTGGAGCGGCACCTGGCCTTCTGGCGCCGCGCGCTGGAGGGCGCCCCGCCCGCGCTGGAGCTCCCCACCGACCGGCCGCGCCCCGCGGTGGAGAGCCACCGCGGCGAGACGGCGCGGCTGGCGGTCCCCGCCGCGCTGGCGGAGCGGCTGCGCGAGGTGGGGCGGGCGGAGGGGGGCACCCTCTTCCACGTGCTGCTGGCGGCGCTGCGGCTGGTGCTCACGCGCCACACCGGGCAGGACGAGGTGGTGATCGGGACGCCGGTGGCCAACCGCGGCCGGACGGAGGTGGAGCCGCTGGTCGGCTTCTTCGTCAACATGCTGGCGCTGCGCGCGGCCGTGCCCGGCGATCCCGGCTTCCTCGACCTGGTGCGGGCCGAGAAGGAGGCGGCGCTGGCCGCGTTCCAGCACCAGAACCTCCCCTTCGACCGGCTGGTGGAGGAGCTGAGGCTGCCGCGGGACCCGGGGCGCAACCCCGTGTTCCAGGCGGTGATGACGCTGCAGAACGCGCGGATCGACCCGCCGGCCTTCCCCGGGTGCCGGGTGGAGGCGCTCCGCCCCGAGGTGCGGACGGCCAAGTTCGACCTGGCCTTCGACACCTACGAGGAGGAGGACGGGGGACTGCGGGTGGAGATGTCCTGGGCCGCCGACCTCTTCGACCCTCCCACCGTCGCCCGCATCGCCCGCCACTACCTGCAGCTGCTGGAGACGGCGGCCGCCTCGCCCGGCACCCCCCGCTCGGCGCTGGAGATGGCGGACGCGGCGGAGCGGGCGTTCGTGCTGGAGGGGTGCAACCGCACGGAGGCGCCGTACGAGCGCGACACGGCGGTCCACCGCCTCTTCGAGCGCCGCGCGGCGGAGACGCCGGACGCGGTGGCGGTGGAGTTCGGCGAGACGCGGCTCACCTACGCGCAGCTGAACGCGCGCGCCAACCGCCTGGCCCGGCGCCTGGCGGCCGCGGGGGCGGGAACGGAGGCGCGGGTGGGGGTGGCGGTGGAGCGCTCGGCGGAGCTCATCGTCGCCCTGCTGGCCGTGCTGAAGGCGGGCGCGAGCTACGTCCCGCTGGACGCCGGCTATCCCCCGGACCGGCTGGCGTTCATGCTGGAGGACGCCGGGGTCGGGATCCTGGTGGTGGCGGACGAGGTGCCGGCGGCGCTGGCGGGGTTCGGCGGGACGGTCGTCCGCGCCTGCCGCCGCGGGCGCGGGGCGGGGGAGAACCTCTGCGTGGACGCGGGGCCCGGCCACCTGGCGTACGTGATCTACACCTCCGGCTCCACCGGGACGCCCAAGGGGGTGGGGGTGACGCACCGGGGCGTCGTCCGCCTGGTCCGCGGGGCCGACTACGCCGAGCTGGGCCCGGGCGAGGTCTTCCTGCAGCTGGCCCCGGTGGCCTTCGACACCTCGGCGCTGGAGATCTGGGGGGCGCTGCTGAACGGGGGGCGGCTGGTGGTGGCCCCGCCGGGGCCGCTGACGCTGCGCGAGATCGGCTCGCTGCTGGAGACGCGGGGGATCACCACCCTCTGGCTCACCACCGGGCTCTTCCACCGCATGGTGGACGAGGAGCTGGAGGCGCTGGGGCGGGTGCGGCAGCTCCTGGCCGGGGGCGACGTCCTCTCGGTGGCCCACGTGGGCCGCGTGCTGGACGCGCACCCCCGCCTGCGGCTGGTCAACGGCTACGGGCCCACCGAGAACTCCACCTTCACCACCTGCCACCCGGTGGTCCCCGCCGACGTGCGGGGACCCTCGCTCGAGCAGGGGCGGCCCCTGCCGGAGGCGCGCGTCTCCATCCCGGTGGGGCGGCCGGTGGCGAACACGCGCGCCTACGTGCTGGACGAGGACGGGCGACCCTCCCCGCTGGGCGTTCCCGGCGAGCTGTACGCGGGGGGCGACGGGGTGGCGCGCGGCTACCTGGGGCGGCCGGCGCTGACCGCCGAGCGCTTCGTCCCCGACCCCTTCTCGGGCGTGCCCGGGGCGCGGCTGTACCGCACGGGCGACCGGGTGCGCCGCCGCGAGGACGGGACGGTGGATTTCCTGGGGCGGCTGGACCAGCAGGTGAAGGTGCGCGGCTTCCGGGTGGAGCCGGGGGAGATCGAGGAGGCGCTGAAGGCGCACCCCACGGTGGGCGACGCGGTGGTGGTGGCGCGCGCCGACGGCGGCGCGGCGGAGAAGCGGCTGGTGGCGTACGTGGTGGCGAGGAACGGGGTGGCGCCCGACCCGGCGGCGCTGCGCGGCGCGCTGGGGGCGCGGCTCCCCGGCCACATGGTCCCCTCCGCCTTCGTGGTGCTCCCGGCCATCCCGCTCACTCCCAACGGCAAGGTGGACCGCCGCGCCCTCCCCGCGCCCGCGGCCGGGACGGAGGCGTACGCCGAGCCGCGCACCCCGGCCGAGGAGATGCTGGCCGGGCTCTTCGCCGCGCTGCTGGGGATCGAGCGCGTGGGCGCCGAGGACGACTTCTTCCGCCTGGGCGGGCACTCGCTCCTGGCCACGCAGCTCGCTTCGCGCGTCCGCCGCGCCTTCGGGGTCGACCTGCCGCTGCACGCCATCTTCAAGGCGCCCACGCCGCGCGGGCTGGCCGAGCGCATCGAGGCGGCCTCGGCCGAGCACCCGGAGCCCGCGCCGCCCATGCAGGCGGTCGCGCGCGGCGGGGCGCTCCCCCTCTCCTTCGCGCAGGAGCGCCTCTGGTTCCTGGAGCGCCTCCACCCCGGCCGCGGGCTGTACAACATGCCCGTGCGCCACCGGCTGGAGGGACCGGTGGACGCGGAGGCGCTCCGCCGCGCGCTGGAGGCGGTGGTGGCGCGGCACGAGGCGCTGCGCGCGCGCTACCGCGAGAGCGACGGCGCCCCGGTGCAGGAGATCGCCGCGCCCGGGCGCTTCGACCTCCCCGTCGTCGAGGTGGCGGGCCAGGCGGAGGCCGATGCCTGGCTGGCGGCGGAGGCGTGGCGCCCGTTCGACCTGGAGCGCGGGCCGCTGGTGCGGGCAGCGCTCCTGCGCCTCTCCCCCGGCGAGCACGTGCTGGCGCTCAACGTCCACCACAGCGCGGGCGACGGGTGGAGCTGGGGGGTGATCCTCCGCGACCTCTCCGCCGCGTACGGGGCGGCGCTGGACGGCGGCGATCCCCGCCTCCCGCCCGCGGAGCTGCAGTACGCCGACTTCGCCGCGTGGCAGCGCGGGTGGCTGACGGGGGAGCGGCTGGCGGCGCAGCTGGACTACTGGCGCGGCGCCCTGGAGGGCGCCCCCGCGCTCCTGGAGCTGCCGACGGACCGGCCGCGGCCGGCCATCCCCGCCAACCGGGGCGGGCTCCTCCCCTTCGCGCTCTCTCCCGAGCTGACGCGGGGGGTGCACGCGCTGGCGGCGCGCGAGGGCGCCACCCTGTTCATGACGCTGCTGGCGGCCTTCCAGGCGCTCCTGGCCCGCTGGTCGGGGCAGCGCGACGTGGTGGTGGGCTCGCCGATCGCCGGGAGGCACCACGGCGAAACCGAGGAGATCGCCGGGTTCTTCGTGAACACGCTCCCGCTGCGGGCGCGGCTGGAGGGCAACCCCACCTTCCGCGCGCTCCTGGCGCAGGTGCGGCGCGCCACGCTGGATGCCTACCACCACCAGGACCTCCCCTTCGAGCGGATGGTGGAGGAGCTGCGGGTGGAGCGGACGCTGAGCCACGGTCCCGTGTTCCAGGTGATGTTCGGCCTGCAGAACATGCCGCCGGCCGGGCTGCGGCTGGCGGAGGTGCGGGCGGAGGAGCTGGAGGTGAGCCCGCGCGCCGCCAAGTTCGACCTGTCGCTGGAGCTGCGGGAGGCGGACGGCCGGATCGTGGGGGCCGTCGAGTACGACGCGGACCTCTTCGACCCGGCCACGGTGGAGCGGCTGGCCGGGCACTACCGCCTGCTCCTGGAGGCGGTGGCGGCGGACCCCGACGCCCGCCCGCTGGAGGCCGACCTCCTCACCACCGCCGACCGCGCGCTGCTGGCGGCCTGGAGCAGCGGAGACGCGGCCGCGCCGGGCTTCGTCCCCCTCCCCCGCGCCTTCGCCGCGCGGGCGGCCGCGCACCCCGGCGCGCCGGCGCTGCGCTTCCGCGGGGAGACCACCACCTACGGCGAGCTGGACGCGCGGGCGAGGGGGATCGCCCGCCGTCTCGCGGCGCTGGGCGCGGGCCCCGAGGCGCGGGTGGGCGTGTGCCTGGAGCGCACCCCGGACGCCGTGGCCGCCCTGCTGGGGGTGATGCAGGCCGGCGCCGCCTACGTCCCCCTGGACCCCGCCTACCCGCCCGCCCGGCTGGCCACCGTGCTGGCGGACGCCGGGGCGCTGGCGGTGATCGCGACCTCCGCCGTCGCCGAGCGGCTGCCGGCGCAGCTCCCCGCGCTGGCGCCGGACGTGGAGGCGGCGGAGGCCGGGCCCGGGGGCGCGGAGGAGCCCTCCGCCGAGGTCGGCCCGTCGTCGCTGGCCTACGTGCTCTACACCTCGGGATCGACCGGGACGCCCAAGGGGGTGATGGTGGAGCACGGCTCCGTGGCCAACCTGCTGGGGTGGGCCGGGGCGCTGCTCCCGCCCGGGGAGCGCGAGGTGGTGCTGGCGTCGACCTCGTTCTCGTTCGACGTGTCGGTGGCGGAGGTGTTCGGCACCCTGTGCCGGGGCGGGACGCTGGTGCTGGTGGAGAACGCCATCGAGCTGGCGGAGGTGCCGCGCGCGGAGGGGGTGCGGTCGGCGTTCATGGTGCCCACCGCGGCGGCCGAGCTGCTGCGGCTGGGCGCGCTCCCGCCCACCCTCTCGGCGCTGAACCTGGCGGGCGAGGCGCTTCCCGGGGCGCTGGCGGAGCACCTGCT
>DASUNK010000693.1:0-4540 GCA_036277195.1 Longimicrobiaceae bacterium
CGCTCCTTCGGCGCGTCCCCCGTATATTTCCGCTGCACCGACTGAACGCGACCCGCTCGAGGAGACCGATTCACGTGAGCGAGATCATCTTCCTGGTCGAAGAAGCCGACGAGGGGGGATTCACTGCCCGGGCGCTCGGCGAATCGATCTTCACCGAGGCAAACACGCTCGACGACCTGCGGGAGATGGTCCGGGACGCGGTCCGCTGCCACTTCGAGGAGGGACAGCAGCCGAAGCTCATCCGCCTCCACTTCGTGCGGGAAGAGAACGCGGCGCCGGTTACGGGGAGAACTCCGTACGATGCCATGTTCGACCTTGCCGGTAACATCGACTTGGATTGGCAGGCTTACCGCGAGACGCGCGAGATCAGCAAGCTACCTTCCCGCTGACAGGCCAGTTTCATCTCGCCTCAATCCGCTGTGCACCCCCCTCGTTGCCGTTGCGGTCCACTCCCGACACTACCACCTCCTCGACCTCGCCGGCGCGCAGCGGGTGTGAGCGGCGCCAGCCCGGGACGATCTCCGTGCTCCACGCGGCGCCGCGCCGGGCGCGAATCACCCACCAGGTGGGCGATACACCGCGCGTCGGCTCCATCGTCACCGTCAGTCCGGCCGTGTCCCGCACCAGCGAGACAACCGGCCGTCCGGGCGGATCGCGACCCAGCCAGGGCGAGGCGGGGATCAGCGCCGGCTCGCGATAGGCGCCCGCCCGCAGCATCTCCACCAGGCTGTCCGGGTTCATGCGGAAGATCCGCGCGCTGAAGTGGATGTTCCCCGTGGCGCCCGGCTGCCCGCGCGTGACGTAGACCTGCCCCTGCACCTCCTCCGCCGGCCAGAACGGCGGGTCGCCGAGCGCCGTGCGGCTGGTGAAGTTCCCCGGCCACAGGTGCCGCCCGCGCCGGTTCTCGTCCACCCACCAGCGCAGCAGCACGGGATAGCTCTGCGCCGTCTGCGCGATCGGCCAGTAGAGCTGCGGGGTGAAGTAATCCATCCACCCCTCGCGCAGCCACTTGCGTGCGTCGGCGTACAGCATGTCGTACTGGTCGAAGCTGGTGGTGATCTGCGGCGGGTGCCCCGGGCGCCAGATGCCGAAGGGGCTGATGCCGAACTTCACCCACGGCTTCTCGCGCTTGATCTCGCGGTACAGCCGTTGGACGAAGCGGTCCACGTTGGCGCGGCGCCAGTCCGCCCGGGCCAGGCGGCCGCCCGCGCCCACGTACGCGCTCCAGCTGGGCTCGTCGGGGAAGTCGATCACCCGACCCGCCGAGTCGCGCTCCGGGTAGGGATAGAAGTAGTCGTCGATGTGCACGCCGTCGACGTCGTAGCGGCGCACCACGTCGAGCATCACCCGGATGGAGTGCTCCTGCGCCGCGTCGACCCCGGGGTCCATCCACAGGTAGCGCGCGTACGCCTTCACCCACTCCGGGTGCGTTCGGCTCACGTGGCGCTCGTCCTCGGGCGTGGTGGCGGTCGGGTGGCGCGCGCGGAAGGGGTTGAACCAGGCGTGCAGCTCCAGCCCGCGCCGGTGCGCCTCGTCCACCGCGAAGCGCAGCGGGTCGTAGAGCGGCTCCGGCGGGCGACCCTGCGCGCCGGTCAGGTACTCGGACCAGGGCTCGTGCGGCGAGGGGTAGAGCGCGTCCGCCGCGGGGCGCACCTGCAGGACGACGGCGTTGAGGTTCAGGCTCACCGCCAGGTCGAGCAGCTCCAGCAGCTCCGCCCGCTGCTGCTCCGCCGGGAGCCCCGGCTTCGACGGCCAGTCGATGTTCGCCACGCTGGCCACCCACACCCCGCGCAGCTCCCGCCGCACCGGCGGCGGCGCGGCGCCGGGCTCCGGCGCGGTGGCGAGCGAGCAGGCGCCGGCCAGGAGCGGGAGCAGGAGGAGGGGGAGCGGATGGAAGGCGCTGCGCACGGTGGCAAGCTCCGGGAGCGGGCGGCGAGCGGCGGTGGTCGGGGGAGAAGGTAGCGCCGGCCGCGTCGCACGGCACCGGGTTGCGCGCGGGGAGGGGCGTCCGTAGCGTGGAGCCGTCGAGGCCGAAGTCCAGATCGTGCCCTGAGAGCGACGATGGAGAGGATCGCAATCCCGTTCCGGTTCTCGGTGATGGGCACCGACTGGAGCTCCGAGGTGGCGGTGCAGGGGCTGCTGCGCCTGGAGGCCGACGACCTGGTGCTCGAGTTCCGCGAGGCCGTCACGCGCTACTCCACCATGCGCACCAAGCAGGGGCCGGTCCGCACCCTCCGCCTCCCCTTCGCGGAGATCGCGGGCGTGGAGCTGCGGCGGGGGTTCTTCGGGGGCGCCACGCTGGTGGTGCGCAGCCGGCGCATGCAGCCGCTCGACGCCCTCCCGAACGCGGACGCGGGCGAGGTGCGGCTGAAGATCGCCCGGCGCGACCGCGCGCTCGCCGAGGAGTTCGCCATCTCGCTGCGCCACGAGCTCGCCGAGCGCGACCTGCGCGCGCTGGACGCTCCCGGGGCCGTCCCGCTTCCCCCGTGAGGATCGTGGCGGGGAAGTGGGCGGGACGGCAGCTCGCCTCGCCGGCGGACCGGCGCGTGCGCCCCACCGCCGAGCACGTGCGCGACGCCTGGCTCACGCTGCTGGAGGGGAAGCTGGAGGGCGCGCGGGTGCTGGACCTGTTCGCGGGGACCGGGGCGCTCGGGCTGGAGGCGCTCTCGCGCGGCGCCCGGAGCTGCGATTTCGTGGAGACCCGCCCCGCCTCGCTGCACGCGCTCAAGGCCAACGTCGCCGCGCTCCGCGCCCGCGAGCGCACCCGCATCTTCAAAAAAGACGCGCTTCCCTTCGCGGCGGCGCTGGAGGCGGGGGCGTACGAGGTGGCCTTCGCGGACCCGCCGTACGCCTCGCGCCAGCTCGACCGGCTGCTCGACAGCTGGCGGCGGACCCCCTTCGCCGCGGTGCTGGGGGTGGAGCACGCGCTGGATCACCCGCTCCCGCCCGGCGGCAGGCGGCACGTCTTCGCGGACACCGCGGTGACCCTCTACCGCGCCTGACCTCGCCGCCGGCGACCCTTTGCGGCACTGCGGGGTACAGGGGATCACGAGCGTGGACGGTGGGCTCCGCCGCGGGCCCACCGTCCCGTTTTTTTCAGCCACGCGAGGCGGCGGCACCCGGCCGGCACACCCGGCGGTGAATGCCTCGTGGCACCAGGACAAGGAATGTCTTTCAACGAATTCGGACTCCGCCCGGAGCTCCTGGCGGGGATCCGCGATCTGGGCTTCACCACCCCCACGCCGATCCAGCGCGAGGCCATCGGGCCCGCCCTGGCCGGGCGCGACGTGCTGGCCTGCGCCATGACGGGGAGCGGCAAGACCGCCGCCTTCGTCCTCCCCCTCGTGCAGCGGCTGATGGACCGCCCGCGCGGGGCCACGCGCGCGCTGGTGCTCTCGCCCACGCGCGAGCTGGCGGCGCAGATCCACGAGCACCTGCAGGCGCTGGCGAAGCACACCGCCGTGCGCGGCGCCGCCGTCTTCGGCGGGGTGGGGATGGGGCCGCAGGAGCAGGCCTTCCGCCGCGGCGTGGACGTGATCGTCGCTACCCCGGGGCGGCTGCTCGACCACCTGCAGCACGACTACGCCCGGCTCGACGCGGTGGAGGTGCTGGTGCTGGACGAGGCGGACCGCATGCTGGACATGGGCTTCCTCCCCGACATCCGCCGCGTGCTCAAGCACGTCCCGGCCAAGCGGCAGACGCTCTTCTTCAGCGCCACCCTGCCGGCGCCGATCGTCAAGCTGGCGCACGAGATGGTGAAGAACCCGCAGTCCATCAGCGTGGAGCGCCGCTCCGCGCCGGCCACGGGCGTCACGCAGGCCCTCTACCCGGTCGCGGAGGATCTCAAGCCGCGGCTCTTCCTGGAGCTGCTGCGCCGGGGCGACGTGGGGAGCGCCATCGTCTTCTGCCGCACCAAGCACCGGGCCAACCGCCTCTTCGAGGTGCTGGAGAAGGAGGGCGTGCCCTGCGCGCGCATCCACGGCAACCGCAGCCAGACGGCGCGCACCGACGCGCTGGCCGGCTTCAAGGCCGGGAAGTACCGCGTGCTGGTGGCCACCGACATCGTGGCGCGGGGGATCGACGTGGAGGCGCTGGAGCACGTGGTGAACTTCGACGTGCCGCACACCCCGGACGACTACATCCACCGGGTGGGCCGCACCGCGCGCGCCGAGGCCACGGGCGACGCCTACACCCTGGTGTCGCCGGAGGAGGAGCGGGACCTGCGCGACATCGAGCGCGCCATCGGCAAGACGCTGCCGCGGGTGACGGTGCCGGGGTTCGACTACCGCGCCCGGGCGGCGGAGCGCTTCGAGGTGCCGATCGCCGAGCGCATCGCCGAGATCCGCAAGCGCAAGGCGGCGGACCGCGAGCGCGCCCGCCAGAAGGCGGAGGCGAAGGCCCAGCGCGAGGCCGAAGAGGCCGCGCGCCAGGCGGCCAAGTCCGGGCGGCAGGCGCAGCGCGAGACCGAGGAGGGCGCCCGCCGCGGAGCGTGGCCGGCGCAGCCGCGGCACCCGCACGCCGGGCCGCGGCCGCCTGCCAT
>DASUNK010000694.1:0-3227 GCA_036277195.1 Longimicrobiaceae bacterium
CCGTCGGCTTCATCCGCAAGCTGCCGCATCACCTGGTGGCATCCTTCCGCGCGACCCTGGAAGAGGCGGGCGAGGCGGACGTGCTGCTCCACGTCATCGACTCCGCGCACGCCAGCTGGGAGGAGCAGCGCGAGGTGGTGGACGAGGTGCTCGCCGGCCTGGGGATGCGCGACCATCCCACGGTGCTGGTCTTCAACAAGACGGACCGGCTGACCCACGCCGAGGAGCAGGCGCTGCGAGGGAGGGCGTACGGCCTCCCCGCCCTCTTCGTCTCCACGGTGGAGGCGGGCGGGCTGGAGCCCCTGCGCGAACTGCTGGCGGCGGAGCTGCGCAAGGTGCGGCCGGACGTGCGGCTCACCCTCTCGTCCGCGCAGGGCGGCCTGCTGGCCGAGGTGTACCGCGAAGGCGAGGTGCTGGAGCGCGAGGACCGCGGCGCCGAGATCCACCTGCGCGCGCGGCTCCCCGCCGCCTCGCTGGGGCGGCTGAAGAGCCGCGGCGTGCGCGTGCACGAGTCCGCGTGACCGGCTCCGCCGGGGGGGACCGCCTGTGGATCGTCGGCCCGGGGCGGGTGGGGCTCTCCCTGGGCCTCCTCCTGCACCGGGCCGGCGCCGCGCTCGTCTACTCCGGGCGGAAGCCCCATCCCCCGGACCACCCCCTCTTCGCGGACCCGAACCCCATCGCCCAGTATCTCCCGGACTTGTTTGCCGTTCCGCCGGACCTCACCGGCGTGCTGATCACCGTCCCCGACGGCGCCGTGGCGAAGGTGGCGGCGCAACTGGCGGAGACGGGGCTGCCGGCGGGCGTCCCCGTGCTACACGCCAGCGGGATGCTGGGCCACGAGGCGCTGGCGCCGCTGGCCGAGCGCGGGCACCCCACCGGCTCCGTGCACCCCCTGGCCGCCGTGGCGGACCCCGTCCACGGCGCCGAGCGGCTGCGCGGGGCCACCTTCGGCGTGGAGGGCGAGGGGGCGGCGCTCGCCCTGGCCGAGCGGATCGTCTCGGCCTGCGGCGGGCGCGCCTTCCACGTGCAGCCGGGCGAGAAGCCGCTCTACCACGCGGCGGCCGTCGTCGCCGCCAACTACACGGTGGTGCTCCTGGCGCTGGCCGAGCGGCTGATGGCGCGCGCCGGGGTGCCGGCCGAGGAGGCGCGCGCGGCGCTGGCCTCGCTGGCCGCCGGCGCCGTGGCCAACGTGGCCGAGCGCGGCCCCGCCGCCGCTCTCACCGGTCCCGCGGCGCGCGGCGACGCCGTCACCGTGGGGTGGCACCTGGCTCGGTTGTCCGCCGAGGAACGGCCTTTATATTCCCTCCTCGGCCGCGAGGCCGTGGCCATCGCCGAGGCCGCCGGGCTCGCCCCGCACAAGGCGGCGCGCGTCCGCGAGCTCCTGGGAGGGGACGGGTGAGGTGAGGCTCTACGTCAACATCGACCACGTGGCCACGGTGCGGCAGGCGCGCGGCACCGACGAGCCGGACCCGGTGCGCGCGGCGGTGCTGGCCGAGCTGGGCGGCGCCGACGGCATCACCGTGCACCTGCGCGAGGACCGCCGCCACATCCAGGACCGCGACGTCCACCTGCTGCTGGAGACGGTGCGCACGGTGGTGAACCTGGAGCTGGCCGCCGCCTCGGACGTGCTGGCACTGGCCGAGGGGTGGCGTCCGATGCAGGCCACCCTGGTCCCCGAGCGGCGCGAGGAGGTGACCACCGAGGGCGGGCTGGTGCTGGACAGCGAGGCCGCCCGCCGCTGGGTGGGCGCCGCCGTGGAGCGGCTCAAGGCGGTGGGCGTGCGCACCTCGCTCTTCATCGCCCCCCATCCCGACGCCGTCCGCGCCTCCGCCCAGCTGGGCGCGGACGCGGTGGAGCTGCACACGGGCGAGTACGCCCACGCCCGGGGCGCCGCCGCCCGCGCGGAGCAGCTCGCGCGGCTTGCGAGCGCCGCCGCGCTCGGGCGCTCGCTGGGACTCGCCGTCCATGCGGGGCACGGCCTCACCTACGAGAACGTGACGCCCGTGGCCGCCGTGGAGGAGATCGAGGAGCTGAACATCGGCCACTCCATCGTGAGCCGCTCCGTCTTCACCGGGCTGGAGCGCGCCGTGCGCGAGATGGCCGAGATCCTCCGCCGCGCCCGTTCCTGATCCCCCCTTCCGGAGCCCGCATGCCCCAGCCGCTCAGCGACTACTTCGCCCTGGAAGCCGGCGAGTTCCTGGACCAGCTCGACACCCTGCTGCGCCGTCCCGAGGCGCCCGACCCGGTGCAGTTCTTCCGCCTGGCGCGCGGGGTGCGCGGGAGCGCGCAGATCGCCGGCGCCGACGGCGTGGCGGCGGTGGCCGAGCGGCTGGAAGACGGCGCCCGGGCGCTGCGCGACGGCATCCTGCACTGGAGCGACGAGCTGCGCGAGCGCGCCCTGCGGACGGCGGAGGACCTGCGCGCCCTGGTGGCGGCGCACGGGGAGTGGGGCGAGGCGGAGGAGGCCCGCGCGGGCGAGGCGGTGGAGCGCTGGGGCGACGCGGTGGGGAGCCGGCGCCGGGCGGACCAGCCGGCCACGGGCGACCAGCTCTTCGCCTTCGTGCGCCGCGAGATCGTGGTGGTGGTGGCCGAGCTGGACCGCGTGCTGGAGGAGCTGGAGCGCACCCCGGCCGCCGGCGACGCCCTGCGCCTGGTGCTGCGGCGGATGCGCCCCGTGCGCGGGGTGGCCGGCCTCGACGCGCTGGCGCCGGTGCTGGAGGTGCTGGAGGGGATCGAGGACACCGCGCACGACGTGCTGAGCCGCGCCGCGCCCGCCACCCGGCCCCAGCTGGAGCTGCTGCGCGCCGGGCGCGACGGCCTGCACGCGGCGGGCGGCGCGCTGGAGCGGGGCGGCGCGCTGGACGAGCTCCCCGAGGTGGAGCACTTCCGCGAGCTGCGCGAGGGCGCCGACGGCACCGAGGGCGACGCGGAGGCGGGGGTGGTCCCCATCACCCGCCTCTTCTTCGACGACGATGGGCCGCACATCGTGTCCTCGCCCGCCGCGCCGGTGGCCGAGCAGGAGGGCCACGCCTCGGTGCCCGAGGAGGTGGAGAGCTTCCTCCGCATCGAGGCCACCGGCTTCCTGGACCGCGCCGAGGGGCTCATCTCGGGGCCGCCGGGGCGCGCCGGGCGCCGCTTTGGGCGGGTGGCGCGGCAGCTGGCGGAGCTGGCGGCCAGCGTGCGCGAGCTGGCGGGCACCTACGGGCTGACGGCCACCGCCGCCGCGG
>DASUNK010000695.1:0-3830 GCA_036277195.1 Longimicrobiaceae bacterium
CCCACCACCTGCCCGTTGCCGTCCACCACCTCGAAGCGCACCCGCGCCCCCGGCACCGGCCAGCGGCCGTTGGCCACCCCCACCCGCAGCGGGAGCGCGAGCGGCACCCGCGTGCCGGGCTGGGTGAGGTTGGGCATCACCTCCTGCCCGTCGCCCCCCAGGTAGAGGAAGTCGGTCAGCTCGGTGACCGGGGGGAAGAGGCTGCGGCAGTCGGAGAACGGCGAGACCACGAGGTCGTTGCTCACCTCGACCACGGCCAGCCGGCAGTAGTCGTGGCGGATGCCGGCGGGGGGGAGCGCCAGGGCGTCGCCGGCCTCGTCGCGCGGCCACTCCACGTCGGCGGTGGCGGTGCGCGCGGGGATCTGCCAGTAGTCGCCGGTGCGGTAGGTGCCGGCGGCGAAGCGGATCTCCACCCCGCCCTCCAGCGCCAGCCACCCGCCGTTGGCGGCGGGAACGCGCACGGTGAGCGCCCCCACCGACTCCCAGCGGCGCAGCTTGGGGTGCAGATCGAGGTCCACCGGGGCGGGCGCGCTCGCGAGGCGCACCACGCCGGCGGCGGGATCCACCGAGTCGATCTCGAAGAGGAGGCCGGGCTCCCCCGCCAGCTCCTGCCCGTCGTGCACCAGCTCCACCCACTGCCCGGTGGCGAAGGAGAGGAGCGCGTCGCGCCCCACCTCGCCCACGGTGAGGTCCTGCCCGTCGAAGACCAGCACCGAGGTGGCCACCGCACCGTTGTCGCGCGACCACTTGAAGGTGGCGGCGTTGAGCCCACCGCTCTCGTGGATCTCCACCCGGTAGAGCTGGTTCTCCAGCCGGCGGTAGCGCGCGTCGGCCGCGACGGCGCAGGGGCCCTCGTCGCCGGCGTCGGAGCGGGCCTGGGCGCGGAGCGTACCGGTGCTGGGCGCCGTCAGGGTGTCCCAGTCGGCGAGCTGCGTCAGGCAGTGGTCGCCGGCCCCCACGGGGAGGCTCCCCACCTGCCAGACCACGCGGGCGCGGGTGGCGGTGTCGGGGCCGCCCAGCGCCACCTCGCGCAGCTCCGCCTCGTCCAGCCAGGTGAGGTGGCGCTGCCAGACGTGCAGGTAGAGGAGATGCCGCCCCTCGGCCAGCGCCGGGGCGCCCGGCGGGTCCGGCTGGTTGAGCAGCGAGCAGGGCCGCTCGCACTCGCAGAGCACGCCGTTCACGTAGTAGCGCCCGGCGCCCAGGAGCACGTCGCCCGCGGCCAGGGGGAGGACGCCGGCGTCGGTGAGCTCCTGCTGCACCGCGGCGGGGAGCGTGGCCGGGTCGAGCACCGCGAAGGCGGCGGCGTGCAGCGGCCCGCCGCAGTAGCCGATCAGGTCGCGCGCGGTGGTGTGGTGGCGGTGCGCCGTGAGGTCGGCCTGCTCGTTCCAGTCGGCGTCGAGGCTCACCCGCCCCTGCTGCAGGCGGACGCTGCTGAAGTGCCGGGCCGGACGGAAGGTGGCGCGGGTGACGTCGCCTTTCATGATGACGGTCTCCTCAGGTCGCGAAGAAGACGCCGGCCTCGAGGCCGACGCGTAAGTGCTCGCCCAGGCTGGCGCGCAGGTCGGCCACGCGCTGCGTCTGCTGGAGGAAGTGGAAGGCGCCCATCTCCCCCTCGTCGTCGGCGCCCGCGACGATCACCTCGGGGCAGGCGAGGGAGAGCTGGGCGTACGCGGGGTGCCCGTAGCGCCGGGCGGTGAACTGCGGCTCCTCCTGGTCGGCCAGGGCGGAGGTGGTGGGATGGCACTCGTAGCGCCGCGGCACCACCGAGCCGGGGGCCAGCCAGGAGAAGCGGACGCACCCCTGCTGCCGCCGGTCGACGCTCACCCGGCGGGCGAAGATGGAGTTGCCGGCGGTGAGGGTGCGCGCCACGGTGCGGCCGAAGACGGTGGCGCCCTCCACCTCCACCGCGGGGCCGCGCAGCGCCACCGCGGCGGGCGCGTCGAGGATGCTGTCCTCCACCCGCACGCCGCGCGCGTCGTCGGCCACGTCCACCCGCCCGGCGATGGTGCGCACCACCGTCACCTCCAGCCGCGCGTTCCCCGCCTCCACCGTCAGCCGCCCGGCGGGCGGGGCCAGGGTGCAGTGCGCCACCCGCAGCGCCCCCAGGTTCCCGGCCTGCACGGTGAGCACGCCCTCCAGCAGCACCCCGTCCAGGGCGAAGGAGCCGGGGTTGGCGCTGTCGGCGGGGGCGGTGCCGCGCACGGTGACGTTCCCGTCCAGGTGCGGGCGCAGGTCCTGGGGGAGGAGGCGCCCCGGGGTGCGGGGGTCGCCGGGCTCCTCGGGCTCGGGCCAGTCGGCCGCCACCAGCAGGAGGTGGCTCCCCTCGGGGATGCGGATGCGGTCCGCGCCGGTGAGGCTCTCGGCGTAGGAGCGGCTGTCGGTGACGGCGATGACCCCCACGGTGCCGGCGGGCTGGTCGTTCCAGGCGGCCACCGCCTCCGCCAGCCCGGGGAAGAGCTCGGTGGAGCCGGCGGGCGGGTCCTCCATCACCCCCGCCTGCCAGGTGACGGGGCGCCCCACCTGCGCCGCCCACGCCGCCACCGAGTCGCGCCGGTCGTAGGGGCCGCCCCCCAGGTCTCCCGAAAAGCCGTAGGCGTAGCCCACGCGCACGGTGGCGGGGAGCGGCTCGCCGTCCAGCAGCGCCAGCCGGCCGCGCGGCGGGTCCACCGCCACCCGGGTGGAGATGGTGCGCCCGTCGGCGAGCAGGAGGGTGTCGGACGAGGGGCGGCGCCAGGGGTCGAGGTTGCAGACCACCACCTCCTCGGGCTCCAGCAGCTCGCCGTCGAGGAAGACCTGCAGCACGGGGCGCTCGCCGAACCAGGTCTCCTCGACCTCGCTCCCGGCCACCAGCGCGGCGCGGCGGGCCTGCAGCTCGTCGTAGAGGGCGCGGCGCCGCAGCGGAGCGGGGACGTCCTCCTCGCGCGCCAGGTGGGTGATGGCGCCCTCGGTGCGGGTGAGGTTGAAGAGCGGCGCGTCCAGCCCCAGCGGGTGGAAGGTGAACCCCGCGTCCGCCGGGGCGGTGGCCGCCCTCGCGTCGGCCAGGGTGACGGGGTAGCTCTGCAGCCGCCAGAGGAAGAGGCCCAGGTTCGGGAGGTTGTATCGCCCCCGCCCGTTGTCGACGTGCCGCACCTCGCCGGTGTGGGCGACGCCCTCGAAGGGCCCGTTCACCAGCTCCAGCGCGGCGGCGCTGCGCAGCGAGGCGGTCCCCGTCCCCTCCAGCCGCACGTGCGCCAGGTGCTGGGTGACGGCGAGGCGCTGGAAGTACTCCACCGCGTGCGCGGGCCAGCCGGTGACGTCGCGGGCCAGCTGCTCCAGCACGGCCGCCGTCCCCTTGCGCCGGCGGTAGCCGATGGTGTTGGCCACGCGCGCGCGCCGGGTGAAGGCGCCCCCCGCGGCGGGGCGCAGCCCGCGCACCCCCAGCAGGTCGCCCAGGTAGGGGACCACCCACTCCTCGCAGGTCTCGATGAACCAGTTCTCGTACAGCCCCTCGATGTCGGCCTCCACCGCGGCCAGCTCGCGCTCCATCACCGCGAGGAGGGCGCGCAGCGGGTACCCTTCGTCCGCGTCGCGGAGGCGGTAGACGGCGGGGAGGAGCGCGTAGAGGCGCTCGGCGCCGGGGTCGCTCATGCGGCCACCTCGTAGAGGGTGATGCCGTTCGCGTCGAGCAGGAGGAGCTCGGAGGGCTCGATGGCCGTCCCGGTCCAGCGGGTGGAGGCGGCGGGGAGGACGACGGCGGCGGGCACCTCGTCCTCCTCCCCGCCCCCGACGCGCTCCAGGAGGTCCAGGTCCACCGCCACCACTCCCGGCACCCCCTGCAGCGCGGCGATGAC
>DASUNK010000696.1:0-6798 GCA_036277195.1 Longimicrobiaceae bacterium
CGGTGCGATTCGGGCGAAACGGGACGAAACGCGCAGTCCGCCGTCCGCCGGGCCCGGTCCGTGCAGCGGCGGGGGTTCCTTTCGCACCCGGTGAATGAGGGGACATGCGCAGAGCCACCTTCCTCCTGCTCGTGCTGGCGCTGGCCGGCTGCGAGGCCGGCACCCGCTCGCAGGGCGGCGACGCCGACTACCAGGGGAGCCAGCAGGCCGAGGAGATGGGCCAGGGCACCGAGATCAACGACACCACTCCCCACCGCCCCGGGCAGTCTTCCTCGCCCTGACGAGACCATTCCGCGCGGGCGCGCTCCGGCGTAGACTGTGGGTGGACGCGTCACGCCGGAGGAGACGATGCCGGGGAGAGGGAGCGGGCGGCGCGCCGCCGCGGCCGTGGTGCTGGCCGGGGTGCTCGCCGCCGCGTGCGAGTGGGAGCCGTGGGGGATCGACGAGACCCCCGAGGAGCGCGAGTACCACCGGGCCCGCGCCCGCTGGGAGTCGGCCGAGGTGCGCTCGTACCGCTACTGGCTGAGCGTGGAGTGCGACTGCCCCGCCGCGCTGCAGCGCAGGGTGGAGATCGAGGTGGAGGACGGCGTCCCCGTCTCGGTGCGCGACGACGAGACCGGCGCGCCGGCGGACCGGGCGCTCTTCGCGCCGTACGACACCGTCGACGAGCTCTTCCGCCTCATCGGCGACGCGCTGGCGCGCGACGCGGTGGTGGGGGCGCTCTACGAGACGCGCTTCGCCCTGGGCTACCCGGAGAGCGTGCAGATCGACTACGACGAGTTCCGGCGCGGCGAGGAGCTGTCGTTCGTGCTCCCGCTGGAGCTGGAGATCCTGGACTGAGCCTTACTCCGCGGCGGGCGCGGGCTCGGCCGGGGCGGGGAAGAGCAGGGCCGCGAGGGCTTCCAGCAGCTCCTCGCGGCCCTCGCCCTTGAGGGCGGAGAAGGGGATGGCCTGCTCCGCGTCGATCCCCAGCGTCCGCACCGCCTTCGCCACCGCCTTCTCGCGCGCCGTCTTGGCGAGCTTGTCGGACTTGGTGAGGGCGAAGAGGACGGGGACGCCGAGCTCGGCCAGGTAGTCCACCGACTGCAGGTCGTCGCCGGTGGGGCCGGTGCGCACGTCCACCAGCTGCACCACGCCGGCCAGGTCGCGGCTGGCGGAGAGGAAGCCCTGGATGAGGGGGCGCCAGCGGTCGCGCAGCTCGCCGGGGACGCGGGCGTAGCCGTAGCCGGGGAGGTCCACCAGGAAGAAGTCGCCCAGGTCCGCGCGCACGCGGTAGAAGTTGATCTCCTGCGTCTTCCCCGGCTGGGCGGAGACGCGGGCGATGGCGGTGCGGGTGCGGCCGAGCAGGCGGTTGATGAGGGAGGACTTCCCCACGTTCGAGCGCCCGGCGAAGGCCACCTGCGGCATCCCCGCGGCGGCGGCGGGCTGCGCCTGCCCCACCTGCCCGATGGCGCCCGCGAACTCGACGGATTTGATCCGCATGCGGCGGGGCGGAGGCTACGCCTCCTTCTTCCTCCGCTCCGGCGCCAGGATCAGCAGCGGCGGCACCCCCTCGGTGACGCACTCGGGGGTCACCACCACCTCGCGCACGTCCTGCCGCGAGGGGATGTCGAACATGATGTCGCGCATCAGCCCCTCGATCACCGCGCGCAGCCCGCGCGCCCCCGTCCCCCGCTCCAGCGCCAGCCGCGCGATGGCCCGGATGGCCCCCGGGTCGAAGGTGATCCCCACCCCGTCCATCTGGAAGATCTTCTGGTACTGCTTCACCAGCGCGTTCTTCGGCTCGGTGAGGATGCGCACCAGCGCCTCCTCGTCCAGGTTCTCCAGCGTCACCATCACCGGGAGCCGCCCCACCAGCTCGGGGATGAGCCCGAAGCGCAGCAGGTCCTCCGGCTCCACGTCGCGGAAGGGCGTGCCGCGGCGCGGCTCGATGCGCTGCACCTCGCGCGCGGCCCCCTTCTCGCCGCGGTCGAAGCCGATCTGCCGGCGCCCGGTGCGCGCCTCCACGATCTTCTCCAGCCCGTCGAACGCCCCGCCGCAGAGGAAGAGGATGTGCCGGGTGTTGATCTGGATGTACTCCTGCTGCGGGTGCTTGCGCCCGCCCTGCGGCGGCACCGAGGCGGTGGTCCCCTCCAGGATCTTCAGCAGCGCCTGCTGCACCCCCTCGCCCGAGACGTCGCGGGTGATGGAGGGGTTCTCGCTCTTGCGGGCGATCTTGTCGATCTCGTCGATGTAGATGATCCCCCGCTCGCACTCGGCCACGTTGAAGTCCGCCGCCTGCAGCAGCCGCACCAGGATGTTCTCCACGTCCTCGCCGACGTAGCCGGCCTCGGTGAGCGTGGTGGCGTCCACGATGGTGAAGGGGACGTGGAGCACCCGCGCCAGCGTCTGCGCCAGCAGCGTCTTCCCCGTGCCGGTGGAGCCGATCAGCAGGATGTTGGACTTGTCGAGCTCGATCTCGTCCATCACCCCCTGGTGGTTCACCCGCTTGTAGTGGTTGTAGACCGAGACGGCCAGCGCCTTCTTGGCCTCGTCCTGGCCCACCACGTACTGGTCGAGCACCTCCTTGATCTCGTACGGGGAGGGGACCGGGGTGGCCGCGCTGGTGGCCTCCTTGATCTCCTCCTCGGCGAGGATCTCGTTGCAGAGCGAGATGCACTCGTTGCAGATGTAGACCGAGGGCCCGGAGATGAAACGCTTCACCGAGTCCTTGGACTTGCCGCAGAAGGAGCAGCGGAGGTGCTTGTCGCTGGGCATAGCGGGGCGCAACGCGGGAGGGTGGCTACTGCGGCGCCCCCGCCGCGCGGGCCGCGCGAGGGGGGCGCTTGGAATGCATCTATCGGCTGGTGCCCGTCTCGGGCACCGCGTGCTCGACCTCCATCACCTGGCCGCGGGCGGTGATCACCTGGTCGATCAGCCCGTAGTCCTTGGCCTCGGTGGGCGACATGAAGCGGTCGCGGTCCAGGTCCTCGGTCACCTTCTCCACCGTCTGCCCCGTCATGTCGGCGTAGATCTGGTTCATCCGCTCGCGGATGAAGAGGATCTCCCGCGCCTGGATCTCGATGTCGGCCGCCGTCCCCTGGCTGCCGCCCGAGGGCTGGTGGAGCATGATGCGCGAGTTGGGGAGCGCGTAGCGCTTCCCCTTGGTGCCGGCCGCCAGCAGGAACGAGCCCATGCTGGCCGCGATCCCCATGCAGTACGTGTTCACGTCGCAGGTGAGGTACTTCATGGTGTCGTAGATGGCCATCCCCGCGTACACCGACCCGCCCGGCGAGTTGATGTACAGGTAGATGTCCTTCTCCGGGTTGTCGGCCTGGAGGAAGAGGAGCTGGGCGATGATGACGTTCGACACCTCGTCGTTGATCGACGTCCCCAGGAACACGATGCGGTCCATGAGGAGGCGCGAGAAGATGTCGTAGCTCCGCTCGCCGCGGCTGGAGCGTTCGATGACGTACGGGGCGTAAATGGCCGTCTCTCCCGGTTCTGGCGGCGCCTAGCCGCCGAAGTTGTTCTGCGACCGCAGGTACTGGAACACCTTCTCCTCGGTGAGCTGGCCCTCCAGCGACTCCAGCTGCCCGCTCTTCTCCAGCTCCACCCACAGGTCCGAGGGCGAGCGGCCGTGCTGCCCGGCGATCTCCTCCACCCGGGCGTCGAGCTCGTCCTGGGTGGCGCGCAGCCCCTCGCGCGCGGCCAGGTGGTCCACGATCAGCCGCTGCCGGGCCAGCGCCTCGGCGCGGGGGCGCACCAGCCCGCGCAGCTGCGAGACCTGTGCCTCCTGCTCGGGGGGGAGGCGCCGGCGGCGGCCCTGCTCGTCCACCATCCCCAGCATCCCCTCCAGCAGCACGTCGGCGTAGCGGTCCACCAGCGAGCCGGGGATCTCGACGCCGTTGGCCTCCACGATCTGGTCGATCAGCGCGGTGCGGAACTGCTCCTCGCTCCGGCGGCGGGCCTCGGCCTGCAGGTCCGCGCGGACGCGGGAGCGCAGCGCGTCCACCGAGTCGAAGGGCCCCACCTCGGCGGCGAAGGCGTCGTCGAGCTCGGGGAGGTGGCGGCGGTGCGCCTCCATCACCTGGATGCGCAGCCGCTGCGCCTTCCCCCGCTGCGCCTCGTCGGGGAAGTCTTCGGGGAAGCGGACGTCGAACTCGCCCCACTCCCCCGGCTCCAGCGTGCGGATGGCGTCCTCGATGTCCGGGAGCGCCTGCCCCTCGCCCAGCCGGAAGCGGAAGGTGCGCGGCTCGGGCTCCGCCGCGCTGTCTTCGCCCTCGCCCTCGCCCTCGGCGGCGGCGGAGAGCTCGGTGATCTCCACCACCACCTCGTCGCCGTAGTCGGGGCGCTCGTCGTCGAAGGGGTGCGAGTGCGCGCGCTCCACGCGCAGCCGCTCCAGCACGCTCTCCACCTCGTCGTCGCCCACCTCCTCGGGGGGGCGGGCGATGACGAAGCCGCCCACCCGGGCGAGCTCGAGCGCCGGCTGCACCTCGAAGGCCACCTCGTAGGTGAGGTCGCTCCCCCGCTCGTAGTGCACGCTCTCCAGCTGCGGCTGGCTGAGCGGGGTGAGCCCCTCCTGCTGCAGCGCCTCCTGGAACGACTCGTTGATGACCCGGTCCTGCGTCTCGGCGTCGATGCTGCGGCCGAACTGCTTCTCGATCAGGCTGGCCGGGAGGTTCCCCTTGCGGAAGCCCGGGAGCCGGGCGTTGCGGGCCAGCTGCGAGGCCACGGAGCTGCGCACGCGCTGCACCCGCTCGCGCGGCACGGTGATGGAGAGCCTGCGGCTCCAGGACTCGGTCTCCGTCACGGAGACGGTCAGCGGGGTGTGCTCGGACGCCATGCCTGCGGTCTAGGTCGAACGTGCTGCGTGGGCCAGAACGATGGTGCGAAAGGGGGGATTCGAACCCCCACGGCCGGAGCCACTGGTTCCTAAGACCAGCGCGTCTACCATTCCGCCACTTTCGCCCGGGGAAGTCGCCGGGGGAAAATATAAGCCGTGCGGCGGAACGGGGTCAACCAAACGGTGGGTACGGAAAGCGCGCCCCGGCCGCCGGCCGGGGCGCGCTCGCCGCGGAAAGACCCGGAGCGCGGGGCTCAGCCGCCCACGCGCAGGTTGACGATCGACTCCTGCCCGTCGGGGTTCCCCAGGATCAGGGAGATGATCTCGCCCTGGCGCTTGCGCTGCACCACGCGGCGGAACTGCTCCACGTCGCGGATCTCCTCGCCGTCGGCGCGCAGCACCTTCCAGCCGCGGCTCACCCGCTCGGCGGCCGAGGAGTAGGGCTGCACCCGGTTGATCACCACGCCGCCGGCGGCGCGGTAGCCGATCTGCTGCGCCAGCTGCGCGGTGAGCGGCTCCACCGAGAGCCCCAGCCGCTCCTCGGCGGCGGGCCGCTGCGCCTCCGGCGCCTCGGCCGCGGCCACCTGCGGGGCGGGCGCCTCGGTGAGCTCGATGCGGAACTCCCGCCGCCGGCCGGCGCGCATCACGTCCACCCGCACCGTCTCGCCGGGGCGGCGCTCCCGGATCTTGCGCTGCAGCTCGTTCACCGTCTCCACCCGCTCGCCCTCCACCCCCACGATCACGTCGCCCGGCTGGAGCCCCGCCCGGCGGGCCGGGCTGTTGTCCGAGAACGACTGCACCAGCGCCCCGCCCACGCTCGGCAGCCGGTAGTACTCCGCGTCCACCGGGGTCACGTCGTTGATGCTCACCCCCAGGATCGGGCGGCGGCTGCGGCCGAAGCGGATCAGGTCGTCGGCCACGCGGCGGGCCAGGTCGATCGGGATGGCGAAGCCGTAGCCGGTGTAGAAGCCGGTGGTGGAGGCGATCGCCGAGTTGATGCCGATCACCTCGCCGCGCAGGTTCACCAGCGGGCCCCCCGAGTTGCCGCGGTTGATGGCGGCGTCGGTCTGGATGAAGTCCTCGATGGCCAGGTTCTGCTGCCCGCGCTGGGTGAGCGACTCGCCGATGATCCCCAGCGGGCGCCCCTTGGCGCTGATGATGCCGGCGGTGACGGTGAACTCCAGGTCGCCCAGCGGGTTGCCGATGGCCAGCACCCACTCGCCCACCCGCGTCTGCTCGGCGTCGCCCAGCCGCGCGGCGGGGAAGGTGGCGCCCTCGATCTTGATGACGGCCACGTCGGTGGTGGGGTCGGTGCCGATGACGCGCGCGTCGAACTGGCGGCGGTCCTTGAGCACCACGGTCAGGCGCTCGGCGCCCTCCACCACGTGGTTGTTGGTGAGGATGTAGCCGTCGGGGGAGATGATGAACCCGGAGCCGCTCCCGCCCTGCTGGGGCAGCTGCCCCTCGGGGAGCTGGAAGGGGAACATCTCCCGGAACTCCTCCGGCAGCTGCCGCCCGCCGCGCCCGGCCTGCGGCCGCCCCACCGAGGTGATGGCCACCACCGTGGGGGTGACGGACTCGGCGATGGAGATGAAGGCCTGGCTCAGGTCGGCCAGCGGCTGCACCTCGCTGCGCGAGGGCGGCTGCGTGGTCTGGAGGAGGGTGGCGGCCTGCGACCCCTGCGTCCAGTCCAGCCCGGAGGCGATGAGGATCCCCCCGGCGAAGGCCACGAGGAGGAGCGCCACCAGCTTGGCCCTGGAGCGTACGGATTCCGGCATTTGGCGTCCTGCGGTGTGGGTCCCGACGGCGCTGACGATACCGCTAATACTGGGAACGGCGCCCGGCGTTCCGGAAGCCGGGTTAAGCGCGGGTTAAGAGGGCCGCAAGACTCCGGCCCCCCCTCCACCCGCGGAGGAGGGGCCGGAGCCCGCCGCCGGAGCGCGCCGGCTACTTCTTGTCGTCCTCGACGATCT
>DASUNK010000697.1:0-9122 GCA_036277195.1 Longimicrobiaceae bacterium
CGGGGCGGGCGGCGCGGCGCGGCCGGCGCCCGGGCGGCCGGGGCCGGCTCCGCCTCGCGCTCCAGCACCGCCGCCGCCATCCCCAGCGCCAGCACCGCCAGCACGGCGGCCGCCGCCCACCCCCGCTTCACCCGCATTCCGTCGCCTCCCCTGAAGGTCCACCGCCGCGGCTCCGCAGGAGCGGGGCCAGCCGCGGGCGCACGCGGTTGCCGACGCGGGGCCGCGCGGGTGCGAGCTGGAGGCGCTCTACTCGGGCGAGTGAGGGCCCTCGGCCGGGACGAATCCCAGGCAGCGCAGCACCGGGAGGTTGGGATACCTGGGGAAGCGCGGGTCCACCTCCGAGAGGGTGCAGAGGTAGAAGCGCGAGCCCCGGCGCGTCTCCACCACCTTCGCGTTGGCGCAGACCGCGCACAGCCCCACCGCCGCGCTACCCGGCACGCCGCCCCGCGGGGCCGTCGCCCTCCGGCGCGTGCTCCTGCCGCCACCACGCCTGCAGCCAGTAGCTGAGGAAGAGGAAGACGGAGCCGAAGCCCAGGAAGAGCAGCACGCGGAAGATGGCCTCCAGCGCCGCCAGGTCCACCAGGAAGAGCTTGGCGACGGTCACCAGCAGGGTGGCGATGGCGGTCTTCTCCAGCACCCGCCGGTCCTGCCGCATGGCCAGCAGCAGCAGCCCCAGCCCGTACGCGCCCCAGGCGATGGTGGCGTACCCCTGTCCTCCGTCCAGCGGCGCCAGCTGCCGCCAGAGCCACCCCAGCAGCGCGACGTGGCACCAGTAGCGGTAGGCGAGCGCCTCGCGCCGGTGCGGCACCACGTAGCTGCACACGAAGCCGCAGAGGATCACCGACAGGTCCGCCGCCACCCGCGCCGTGCCCACCTCGTCGCTCTGGATCGCCAGGCGGAAGAGCACCCAGGCGGCCGCGGCGATGAACACCTTGTGCGCCATCCACCGCAGCCCGGCGCCGCCGCCACGGTTGGCCAGAGCGTGCAGCGCCAGCGCCTGCCCGGCCAGCGCCAGCAGGAGCGAGTTGCCGCCGAGCGCGGCCACGCTCCCCGCCGAGAGGAGGACCGACGCGGTGAGCAGCACCACGCGGGCGATGCGCGGGTCCCGGCGGTAGAGCGCCCACGCCGCCAGCGCGTAGCCCGCCGCGCACGCCAACGCCAGCGCGCCCCATTCCGCGGTGGTGGGGCGCCACACCTGCGCCGTCACCCCCAGCGCGGCCAGCGGGGGGAGGAGCGCCAGCCCGTGCCAGTACAGGGCGTCGAGGTCCGACCAGCGCCGTCCGGCCCTGGCGGGCTCTGCGCGCCGCAGCCGCACCTCCCGGGCGAGCGGGAGCACGCTGACCGCCAGCCAGGCGAAGACGGCCGCCCCCTGCAGCGTCCAGCGGTCCACGGCCGTGGCGCGCACCGCGTCGTGGGCGTGCCAGGAGTAGAGCACCAGCAGCAGCCACCCGCCCGCCAGCGAGGTCCAGAGGAGGGAACGCCAGCCGCGGCGCAGGTACACCGCCACCGTCCATCCCAGGACGATGCAGGTGTAGAGGGCGAAGCCGCGCGGGGTGCCGTGCTGGAGCCCCAGGATGAGCGGGGTCCCCAGTCCCCCGGCGGCGCCGAGGAGCGCCAGCGCGGGCTCGCCCTTCCGCAGCGCCATGGAGAACGCCAGGAAGGTGATCCCCACCATGGCGGCCAGCGCGGCGAGGTAGCCGATCAGCGCGTAGAGGTGGAAGGCCGCGAAGCCGGTGAGGTAGAAGGTGGCGATGCCGCCTCCCACCAGCACCGAGGCGAAGCGCCGCCGCCCGCCCA
Source organism: Longimicrobiaceae bacterium (assembly GCA_036277195.1). Taxonomy (GTDB): domain Bacteria; phylum Gemmatimonadota; class Gemmatimonadetes; order Longimicrobiales; family Longimicrobiaceae; genus Longimicrobium. The sequence goes on from DASUNK010000697.1 coordinate 1,798, forward strand.
GCCGCAGCCCCGCGGCGAAGAGCACCACGCCGCACGCCAGCCCGAAGAGCACGCGCACCGCCGGGGTGAGCCACCCCTGCTCGATGGAGTAGCGGAAGAGGAGGGCGATCCCCAGCAGCACCAGCGCGATCCCCAGCCGGTTGAGCCAGACCTGCCCGTCCCACTGGAAGAGCTCGGCCCAGGGGAGGCGGCGCATGGCCGGCACGCGCCGCGGACGGGCCTCCGCGGGCTCGTCCGCCCCGCCCTCGCCGGCCGGCACGGGCGGGAGGCGGCGCTGGAGCTCCTCCACCAGCCGCTCCAGCCGCGCCAGGCGGGCTTCCAGCGCTTCGTCACGCGGATCCTGCATGCACCCTCTGCGGCGGCGGCGGGGCGGCGGCCCGGCCGTAGAACGCCTCCTCGGCTTCCTGCCATTCGCGGATCCCGGGCGGGACCGGCGGCGACTCGACGTGCCCGTATCCGGTGGCGTCCACCAGCGTCTGCGGCGCCACCCATCCCTCCGGTCCGGTGAACACGGCCTTCACCACGCCCACGGCCACCAGCTCGCCGCCGCGGGTGAAGCGCTGCTCCATGAAGAACCAGCGGTCGTCCCAGCAGAGGATGCGGGTGCGCAGCTCGTAGCGCTGGAAGGGCGCCAGCGCGCGGCGGAAGCGCACCGTGGCCGAGCCCACCACGGGACTCCACCGGCGCCGGAAGAGCTCGCGCAGCACGCCCAGGCGGAGCATCATGTCCACCCGCCCCAGGTCCATGAGCGTGAGATAGCGCCCGTTGTTCATGTGGAGGTTGGCGTCCAGGTCGTTCGGGAGCACGCGGAAGGTGAGCACCGACTCCTCCAGCGGCCGCAGCCGCGGCCGGAAGCAGGCACCCACCACCACCGCCAGCAGCCGGAAGACCAGGTTCATCGCACCGCCTCCAGGTAGAGCATCGGCACGGTCATGGCGAGCCCGCCGGCGCGCGCCGCCTCGTCGTTCAGCCGCCGCTCCAGCTCGGCGAGCACGTCCCGCTCCCGCTCCGGGCCCGCCACCGCGCGCCACCCGCCCAGGAAGCCGACCACGGTGAGCCAGTGGCGCAGCAGCGCGCTCCCGTCCAGGTAGCGCATGACGAAGGAGTCCTCCACCACCCGCGCCACCCGGAACCCGGCGCCGCGCACCAGCGCCGACAACGATTGGACGCTGCCGCGGTGCGACTGGTTGGCCGCCAGCCGCTCGGTCGCGCCGGGGCCGCCCCGCTCGGCGGCGACCTCGCGGAGCACGGCGTACAGCTCGCGCATGTGGCCGGCCAGGTTGGTGGTGAGCGCCAGCCGGGCGCCGGGCCGGGCCACCCGCGCGCATTCCGCCAGTACCCCGGGAGCGTCGTCGAAGTTGTTGACCCCCAGGTTGGACACCACCAGGTCGAAGCAATGCGGGGCGAAGGGGAGCCGGGCGCCGTCGCCGTGCACCAAAGCCACGCGCCGCAGGGCGTGGACGCGCCGCTTGTGTGCCGCGCGGGCCAGCCCCGCGCCCCAGAGGTCGACTCCCACGCAGCGGCACGAGGGGCCGTGGGCGTGCGCCAGCTCGAAGAGGGGGAAGCCGGTGCCGCACCCCAGGTCGAGGATCGCGAGGTCCGGCCGTAGCTCGAGGTGGTCGAAGAGGAGGCGGCCGAAGCGCGAGGCCCAGAACGACAGCTCGTCGAACGCCGAGGCCGTCGGCGGGTCCGCGAGGTCCACCTCCCGCTCCAGGTATTCCGTCATGTGTCACACGGAGGACACGGAGGGCACGGAGGACTGCTCCGTGTCCTCCGTGCCCTCTGTGTGAGACCTGCCGTTCCTACCCGCCGCTGACCGCGGGGACGATGACGATGGTGCTCGTCTCCCCCACCGCCGTCCCCAATCCCTCCAGGAAGCGGATGTTCTCCCCGTCCACGAAGACGTTGACGTGCTGGCGCAGCACCCCGCGCTCGTCCATCACCCGGTCCATCACCCCCGCGTGCCGGCCGGCGAGCGCGCCGAGCGCATCGCCCACCGTGCCGCACCGGTCCGGGAGCGTCACCTCCGTGCTCCCCCCCGCGTAGGGCTGCAGCGCGCTCGGCAGCGCGACCGTGATCGCCATCTCTCCCTCCTCCTTCGTCCTCAGGACTGCCCGCCGACGACGGCCGCCTTCACGCACACGATCGGCGGCAGCGCGCCCGAAATCTCCCGCCACGTGTCGCCCCCGTCGGCCGAGCCGTAGAGCTTGCCGCTGCGCGTGCCGAAGTAGATGCCCGCCGGGTCGTGGACATCCGCCGCCAGCGCGTCGCGCAGCACGGTCTCGAATGCCTCCTCCTGCGGGAGCCCCGTCTCCAGCGGCTCCCACGACCCCCCTGCGTCCCGCGTGCGGTAGACGCGCAGGTGCGCGTCCGGCACGACGCGGAACTCGTCCGACTCCAGCGGCACGATGTACACCGTCTCCGGCTGGTGCGGGTGCACCTCCATGGCGAACCCGAAGTCCGAGGGGACGCCGTTGGCGATGTCGTGCCAGCTGTCGCCCCAGTCGTCGCTCCGGTACAGCCCCCAGTGGTTCTGCAGGAAAAGCCGCTCCGGGCGCGAGGGGTGGTTCACCACCTTGTGCACGCACTGCCCGAACTCCGGGTACTTGTCCGGCAGGAACTGCGCCCGCACGCCCTGGTTGCGCGCCCGCCAGCTGCGCCCGCCGTCGTCGGTCCGGTAGAAGCCGCCGGTGGAGATGGCGACCCCCATCCGCTGCGGCTCGGCCGGGTCGAGCACGATGGTGTGCAGGCAGAGCCCGCCGCCGCCCGGCTGCCACTGTGGGCGGTGCTCGTGCTGGAGCAGCCCCTCCACGGGGCTCCACGTCTCCCCCGCGTCGTCCGAGCGGAAGAGCGCCGCGGGCTCCACCCCGCAGTACAGCACGTCGGGCTCGCTCTCGCGCCCGGGGCGGATCTGCCAGAGGTTGGCCACCGCCAGCCCGGACTCCTCGGGGAAGCGGACGTTCTGCCGGTCGGGCGCGCTCCAGGTGGCGCCGTAGTCGTCGCTGGCGCGGATCACGCTCCCCCAGTGGAAGCTCTGCGTCCCCGCCAGCAGCCGCTGCCGGCCGCCGCGCTGGTCGAAGGCGAGCGAGTACACGGTCTCGCCGCGGAAGTGCGGTCCTTCGAGCCGCCACTCGCGGCGCTCGCGGTCGGACCAGAAGAGGAAGGCGCCCTTCATGGTGCCGACGAGCAGCACGACGTCGCCCTCGGCGGGTGGGGTGGAGCGCTCAGCAGCCACGGCCGTTCTCCGACGCTGGGGTCTGTGGGTGGATGGGTCCAGCGTGTCCAGTCTAACCCCCGGGACGGGCCCCGCCAAGGGCCGCTCCCATTGACACGGTGGTTAGCGTGTGCCTGCGAAGGCCGCAGTCCGCCGTCACCGAGGAGGAGGGGATGAAGGGACCGCACCAGGGGCAGCGCGTCATGGCCGCGGGGGCGCCGCTGGCGGAGGCGAAGGGGGCGGTGGTGATGGTGCACGGGCGCGGGGCCAGCGCCGAGAGCATCCTGACGCTGGCACCGGCGCTGGACCGGCCGGGGCTGGCCTGCGTGGCGCCCCAGGCGGCGGACGGCACCTGGTATCCCAACCCCTTCATGGCGCCGATCGCCAGCAACGAGCCGGGGATCTCGTCGGGGATGCAGGCGATCACCGACGTGCTGGCACGGATCGAGGCCGCCGGCATCCCCCCCGAGCGGACGGTGCTGCTGGGGTTCTCGCAGGGGGCCTGCCTCTCGCTGGAGTACGCCGCGCGCCACCCCCGGCGCTACGGCGGCGTGGCGGGGTTGAGCGGCGGCCTGATCGGCCCCGACGGCACCCCGCGCGACTACCCGGGGTCGCTGGCGGGGACGCCGGTCTTCCTGGGGTGCAGCGACGTGGACTTCCACATCCCCAAGGAGAGGGTGGAGTTCACCGCCGAGGTGCTGCGGGGGCTCGGCGCGGAGGTCACCCTCCGCCTCTACCCGGGGATGGGGCACCTGGTGAACGAGGACGAGATCGCCCACGTGCGGGCGATCCTGGACGCGCTCCCGGCCGCGTAGCCGCCCGGTGGCGCCGGCGCCGCTCTGGACGCCCTCCGCGGAGCACGGCCGCGGCTTCGCGCGCTGGCTGGAGTGGCTGGCGCGGGAGCGCGGGCTCGTCTTCTCCGGCTATCGGGATGCGTGGGAGTGGTCCACCACCGAGCTGGAGGCATTCTGGGGCTCGCTCTGGGACTTCTTCGGGGTGGAGGCGGCGCGCCCGTACGAGCGCGTGCTGGCGGAGCGGACCATGCCCGGCGCGCGCTGGTACCCGGGCGCGGAGCTGAGCTACGCCGCGCACGCCCTGCGGCACGCGGACGCGGACCGCCCCGCCCTCCTCTTCGCCTCGGAGACCCGCCCGCTCGCCGCGGTGGGGTGGGCGGAGCTGCGCGCGCAGGTGGCCGCCGTCGCCGCGGCGCTGCGCGGGATGGGGGTGGAGCGCGGGGACCGCGTCGCCGCCTTCCTGCCGAACCTCCCCGAGGCGGTGGTCGCCTTCCTGGCGTGCGCCGCCGTCGGCGCGGTGTGGTCGAGCTGCTCGCCAGACTTCGGGGTGGAGGGCGCGGCCGCGCGCTTCGGGCCGCTCGCGCCGAAGGTGCTGATCGCGGCCGACGGCTACGTCCACGCGGGGAAGGCGCACGACCGCCGGGGCGTGGTGGCCGGCCTGCGGGAGGCGCTCCCCACGCTCGCGCACGCGGTGCTGGTGCCGTACCTCGACCCGGCCGCGCACGTCGCGGGGATCCGTCCCTGGGTGGAGCTGCTGGAGTGGGATGCGCCGCTCCGCATCGACCCCGTCCCCTTCGACCATCCCCTGTGGATCCTCCACTCCTCGGGGACGACGGGAGCGCCGAAGGCCGTGGTCCACGGGCACGGCGGCATCGTGCTGGAGCACCTCAAGGCGCTGGTCCTGCAGCAGGACGTGCGGCCGGGCGACCGGGTGCTCTGGCACACCACCACCGGGTGGATGATGTGGAACCGGCTGGTGGGCGCGCTTCTCGCCGGGGCCACGCCGGTGCTGTACGACGGGAGCCCGGTGCACCCGGAGCCGGACGCGCTCTGGCGGCTGGCCGAGGAGGCGGGGGTGACGCACTTCGGCGCCGGGGCGGGCTTCTACCTGGCCGGCCTGCGCGCCGGACTGCGGCCGGGGGAGCGCTTCGGGCTGGCTGCGCTGCGCGCCGTGGGCTCCACCGGGTCGCCGCTCCCGCCGGAGGGCTTCCGCTGGGTCTACGAGGCGGTGAAGGCGGACGTCTGGCTGGCTTCCTCCAGCGGCGGCACGGAGGTGGCGACGGCCTTCCTGGGTGCGTGCCCCACGCTGCCGGTGCACGCGGGCGAGCTGCAGGGGCCGTGGCTCGGCGTGCGCGCCCAGGCCTTCGACGACGCGGGGCATCCCGTGGTGGGCCGCGAGGGGGAGCTGGTGATCACCGAACCGATGCCGTCCATGCCGCTCCGCTTCTGGAACGACCCGGACGGCGCGCGCTACCGGGAGAGCTACTTCGGCGACTTCCCCGGCGCGTGGCGGCACGGCGACCGCGTCACCTTCACCGGGCGCGGGAGCGCGGTCGTCCACGGGCGGTCCGACGCCGCGCTCAACCGCCATGGCGTGCGCCTGGGCACGGGCGAGATCTACGCCGTGGTGGAGGCGGTGCCGGGGGTGGTGGACTCGCTGGTGGTGGGGGTGGAGCGGCCCGGCGGCGGCTACTGGATGCCCCTCTTCGTGGTGCTGCGCGAGGGGATGGAGCTGGACGACGCGCTGCGCGATCGCATCCGGCAGCGGCTCCGCTCCGCCCTGAGCCCGCGCCACGTGCCGGACGAGATCGTGCAGGTGCCCGCGGTGCCGCGCACGCCGAACGGCAAGAAGCTGGAGGTGCCGGTGAAGCGGATCCTCCTCGGCGCGCCGGCGGCGGAGGTGGCCGGCCCCGCCTCGCCGGCCGACCCGGACGCGCTCCGCTGGTTCGCGGAGTGGGCTCAGGCCCCCACCCGGCTCGCCTAGCAGGCTGCTGAAAAATCATCCGGCGGATCTGGTATCCCGGCCCACTCGGCGCTGTGGCACCGGGTGGGGGAGGTTCGAGCCTGAATTCGGGCTGTTTGCACCCCGAACCATGCCCGTACGGGGTCTTTCCGGAGCGCTTCTCGCCCTTATCGGGACACCTCGCCCACGATGAGCGTGCGCAGCCTCACCAGATTATAGGCAGCCGAGGTGAAGGCGAAGATCCAACCCACCAGCGACTTGCCGCGATGCCTGAGCTTGTGCAGCAGTCCGACCGTCTTGGCCCAGCCGAAGCCCTGCTCGACGAGCTTGCGCTGGCGCTGGCTCACGGCGTGGCCTGCGTGTCGCGTGGTCCGGCCGTCGATCGCGCTCGGTCGACCATTCGCGGTGTTCTGCGCCACGTGAGGCGTAAAGCCCAGTGCCCGGCACCCCTGGACGAAGCCCTTCGTGTCGTAGTGCTTGTCCGCGCCCAGGGTGCGTCGCTTCTTCCGGCTTGGCTGGCGCCTCAGCATCGCCAGCGCGCTCTCCCACTCCGCCGTTCCGGTGGCGTGGCCCACCTCCGTGTCGACGATGAACCCGTGGCGGTTCTCCATCAGCGCGCTCGCCGCATAGCAGAGCTTCGACGCTGCGCTGCCCTTCTTGTACAGCCGTGCATCAGGGTCCGTCCTGGACTGATGCGTCTGATTGCTCCGCTTCTCGCCGCGGAAATCCACCTCCGGATTGCGGCCCGACCCGCCCGGCGGCGGAGGCTCCTCTCTGGGCCGAAAGCTCTTCTGGCTCGCCCAGGCCTCCAGCAGCGTGCCGTCGACCGTGAAGTGCTCGTCCGAGAGCAGCTTGCGCCGGCGCGCCGCTTCCCGCACCGCCGCGAAGAATGCCTGCGCGACCTCGCCCGCGAGCAGCCGGTCGCGGTTCTTCGTGAACGTCGTCGCCACCCACACCCGCTCATCCATGCTCAGCCCCACAAACCAGCGGAAGAGCAGGTTGTAGTCGAGTTGCTCCATCAGCAGGCGCTCGCTGCGGACCGAGTAGAAGATCTGCAGCAGCAACGCCCGCATCAGCTGCTCCGGCGGGATGCTCGGCCGGCCCACTCGCGCGTACATCGCATCGAAGCGCGGCGAGAGCTCCTGCAGGATGCCGTCGACCAGCGTCTTCATCGTCCGCAGCGGGTGATCGCGCGGAATCCGATCCTCGAGCGCGACGTAGCTGAAGAGCGCTGGCTCCCGATCTTCCGATCCGCGCATCCTGGTGCTCCCGGGTTGAGGTCGCACCAGTTTACAAAGTCACCTCGATCCAGACGAGATCTCGGGTCGAGTTTTTCAGCAGCCTGCTAGGCTCG
>DASUNK010000698.1:0-3629 GCA_036277195.1 Longimicrobiaceae bacterium
GGGGGCGGGCCGCGTCCAGCGCCGGACGTTCAGCGCCACCACGGCGCCGCCCGCCAGCAGCGCCAGCAACGGCAGCAGGTACACCAGCAGGTTGAACCCGCGCGCCTTGGGCTGGAGCAGGATCCACTCGCCGTAGCGGGCCACGAAGTACGCCTTCACCTCCTCGGGCGACTTCCCCGCCTCCAGCTGCCGGCGGATGACGTCCTTCATCTGCTGCGACAGCTCCGTCGGCGAGTCCTCCAGCGAAAGCCCCTGGCAGACCGGGCAGCGCAGCTCGGCGGCCAGCCGGTGCACCTGCGCCTCGATCTCCGGCGAGGCGGCAGGCTGCGCCGCCTGGCCGGCCGCGGGCGCGGCGGCGAGCGCGGCCGCCAGCACGGCGGCGGCGAGGAGGCCTCTCACGAGGGCGAGGGCGCCTGGAAGCGGCGCAGCTTCTCGATCCACTCCACCAGCACCCCCTCGGGGACGGGGCCGATGTGCTTGTACGCCACCCGCCCGTCCGGCCCGATGATGAAGGTCTCGGGGACGCCGTAGAGCCCGTAGTCGATGGCGGTGACGGCCCCGCGGTCGAGCAGGGCGGGGTAGGACTGCCCGCCCATCTCGTCGATCCAGCGCTGGCCGTTCTGCGGGTTGTCGTTGTAGAGCACGCCGTAGAAGCGCACCCCCTGTCCCGCGTAGCGCTCGGCCACGCGCGAGAGCACCGTGTGCTCGTCGCGGCAGGCCAGGCACCACGAGGCCCAGAAGTTCAGCACCACCACCTGGCCGCGCAGGTCGGCGAGCGACACGGTGGTCCCCGGCTGCGCGCCCGGCCCGCCGCTGAAGACGGGGAGGGCGAAGGCCGGCGCCTCCTTCCCCGGCAGGGGCGAGTCGATCTGCGCGGGGTTGCGCCCCAGCCCGAACGCCAGCAGGCCGATGACCGGCACCAGCGCGGCCACCACGATGGCCACCCGCTTCCAGCTCGTCTCCATCAGTCGCCTCCGGCTTCCACCAGCTCGCGCGGCTGCGGCGCCGGGCGCGGCGCGGGCGCCGCGGGGCGCGCGGGGGGCCGCTTCCGGCGCTGGGGCCAGAGGGCGATCAGGGCGCCGAGCGCCACGATCCCCCCGCCGAGCCAGATCCACGACACCAGCGGCTCGCGCACCACCGAGAGGGTGGCCGTGGAGCCGTCGCGCTCGAACGCCATCAGGTTCAGGTACAGGTCCGTCAGCCGGCTGCGCACGGCGGGGGTGGGCACCGGCTCGTTGCGCACCCGGTAGAAGTTCAGCCGCGGATCCATCACCCCCAGGTCGCGCCCGCCGCGGAACACCCGGACGTCCGCCCCCACCACGAAGCGCTGCGGCTCGTCGGCGCTCCAGAGCCGCTCCAGCCGCAGCTCGAAGGGACCCGCGCGCATGCTCTCCCCCGGGCGCAGCGTCTGCTCCTGCTCGGCGCGGAAGGTGGAGGAGGCGGCGATGCCCACCGCCAGCGCCACCACGCCCAGGTGCGCCACGTATCCCCCGTAGCGGTGGCGGTTGGCGGCCACCAGCCGCCCGAGGGCGGTCCACGGGCGCTCGCCGCCGGACCGCATCCGGGCCGCCGCGCCCTGCACGAACTCCTGCGCGTTGGTGGTGAAGGCGAAGGCCCCGAAGCCGAAGGCCAGCACCCCGTACACCGAGGGGACGCGGAAGGCCACGCAGAGCACGACGGTGAGCACGAGCGCCGCGGCCGGCGCCAGCAGCTTGCGGCGCAGCTCGTCGGCGCGGGCGGCGCGCCAGGGGAGCGCGGGGCCCACCCCCACCAGGAAGAGGAGCGCCACGCAGAGCGGCAGCGTCATCCGGTTGAAGAAGGGCCCGCCCACGCTGAGCTTCACCCCGCGCAGGGCCTCGGCCACCAGCGGGAAGAGCGTCCCCAGCAGCACGGTGAAGGTGAAGGCGGTCAGCAGCAGGTTGTTGAAGAGGAAGGCCGTCTCGCGCGAGGCCACGCTGTCGAGCCGGCCGTCGCTCTTCAGCTGCGGGCTGCGGCCGGCCAGCAGCGCCAGCGACGCCACCAGCACCACGGCGATGAACCCCAGGAAGTAGTAGCCGATCGGCCCCTCGGCGAAGGCGTGCACCGAGGAGAGCACCCCGCTGCGGGTGAGGAAGGTCCCCAGGATGGTGAGGAGGAAGGTGGAGATGATCAGGCTCGCGTTCCAGAGCTTGAGCATCCCCCGCCGCTCCTGCACCAGCACCGAGTGCAGGAAGGCCGTGGCGGTGAGCCAGGGCATGAACGAGGCGTTCTCCACCGGGTCCCACGCCCAGTAGCCGCCCCATCCCAGCACCTCGTAGCTCCACCACATCCCCGCCACGATGGCGAGGGAGAGGAAGAGCCAGGCGGTGAGCGTCCAGCGGCGGGTCACCCGGATCCAGGCCAGGTCGTCGCGCCGGGCCAGCAGCGAGCCCACCGCGAAGGCGAAGGGCACCGTCATCCCCACGTACCCCAGGTAGAGGAGCGGGGGGTGCACCGCCATCAGCGGGTGGTTCTGCAGCAGCGGGTTGGGGCCGGGTCCGTCCGCCGGCACCGGGCTCACCGGGAGGAAGGGCGAGGCGGGGCCCACCAGCAGGAGGTAGAAGAAGCACCCCACCGCCATCAGGGTGCCCAGGGCGTAGCGCTTCAGGGTGCCGAGCGAGTCCGGCGCGCCGACCGCCACCAGCGCGGTGTACAGGGCCAGCACCCATCCCCAGAAGAGGATCGACCCTTCCAGCGCTCCCCAGAGCGAGATGACCGTGTAGAGGAGCGGGGTGGAGCGGCTCCCCACCTGTGCCACGTATCCCACGCTGAAGTCGTGCGACACCAGCGCGTAGACCATGGCGGCGGTGGCCACGCTGAGGCAGCCGAAGACCAGCAGGGCGAAGCGTTTGGCGTGCCGGAGCGCCCAGGGCCGCTCGCCGCCGCCCCAGAACGACGCCAGCGCGCCACCCAGGGCGAGCGCGAGCGCGGCCGCGACGGCGAGGTCACCGAGAAGTCGGGTCAAAACGGGGTCCTTCCTGGGGGGAAGCGCCGGGGTCCCGCCGGGTGGTGAGGAGCTTCTGACAAGCCAGAAGGATGCGGGCTATGCGCAAGTCGCGCAAGCCCTTCGGACGCGGCCGCGGCCGGTCAGGCAGGGGCGCGGCGGCGGGCGGCGCGGCGCAGCCGCTGGGCGATGCGGAAGAGGAGGAAGAGCACGGCCGCCAGCAGGACGAGGGCCACCACCGGCGCCAGGAAGGCGAGCACGATGGAGCCGATGGCGGCGAGGTCCTCCAGCACGCTCAGCACCGGGTTCCCCATGCCTCCCGTGGTGGCCGTGCTGCCGACCCGCACGGTGGCCTTGGTGGCGTGCACCCCCAGCGCCAGCGGCGCCCCCACCACGATGGCGATGGCGGCCGAATGCTCCGGCGCCAGCTGGTAGGCGAAGGGGAGCGCCGCGAGCACGCCGAGGGCGGGCTTCACCAGCACCTGCACCGAGTCCAGCAGGTGGTCCAGCAGCGGCACCTTGTCGCCGAGCAGCTCCAGCAGCGTGGCCACGCCGAAGATCGCCAGCGTCTGCGGCCGCTCCAGCCACCCCAGCCCCGCGGGGAGCGGCAGGCTCAGCAGCTGCGCCGCGAGCCCGGCGCTGAAGACGGGGAGGAACGCGCGCAGCC
>DASUNK010000699.1:0-8045 GCA_036277195.1 Longimicrobiaceae bacterium
CCGGCGCACGTGCCGAACGCGGCGGCGCACCCCGGTCACGCCGCGCAGCACGCGGGCGGCGGCCACGCGGTGATGGGCCACCGCATGTTCGAGACGGGGCTCGGCGGCGGCTGGCGGCTGGTGGCGATGGGGCAGGTCTACCCGCTCATCACCTGGGCGGCGCCCTTCCACCGGGACTCGCCGCTGCACGAGGCCGAGGCGTACCTCACCCAGGGCGTGGTAATGGCCAACCTGGAGAGCCCGGGCTCGCGCTGGGTGGTGCGGACCACCCTCGACCTGGAGGGCGTCACCCAGGCCGAGGGCGAGCTGACCGCCGGCGGCTGGGGCGAGGGGTTCATCGACCGGCGCCACCCGCACACCCTGGTGCACGAGGCCATGCTGAGCCTCAACTTCTGGGAGGTGGCGGGCGGCGCGCTCTCGCTCTCGGCCGGCAAGGGGTTCGCGCCGTATGGGACCGACGACCCGATGTCGCGCCCGGCGGCGAAGTATCCCACCAACCACCACCTCTCGCAGGTGCTGGAGCGCTGGACGGTCAACGCCGTCTACCTGCGCGGCCCGTGGAGCGTGGAGGCGGGGGTGTTCGCCGGGGCCGAGCCGGAGGGGCCGTTCGACCACGCGGGGAACCTGCGTGGCTTCGGCGACTCGTGGTCCGCCCGCGTGGCGCGCCGCTTCGACGGCACCGGGACGGGGGCGGAGTGGGAGCTCTCCGCCTCGTACGCCAGCGTGGCCGAGGAGCACCACGGCGAGAAGGCGCGGATGGGGCTCTGGAACGCGGCGGTGCGGCACTCGGGGATCCACGCCTTCGGGGGGATGTACGCGCTGGCCGAGGCCTCGGTCAGCCGCCCGGCGGAGGGCGACGGGCTCTACTCGGTGCTGGGGGAGATGCGGCTGGACGTGGGGCGCCACCAGCCGTACGCCCGGGTGGAGTACGCCACCCGCCCCGAGTACGCCCGCGAGGGGCCCGCGGGGGGCGAGGGCTTCTTCCGCTACGACCACGACGCCGAGCCGGTGGGCGCCACCCGCTGGCTGATCCAGACCGCGGGCTACGGCCAGCGGGTGCGCGGCTACCCGGTGGACGTCTGGCCCTTCGTGGAGGCGGCGCACCACCGGGTGTGGGAGGAGCGCGGCGGCGTGGACCCCGAGGCGCTCTTCGGCACCGACTCGTTCTGGAGCCTGAGCCTGGGGGTGCGCCTCTACTTCGGCGGCGGGCCCATGCGCATGGGGAGCTACGGGGCGCTGGACGACATGACCACCATGTTCCGCGAGCGATGACGCGCACGCACCTCCTGCGACGCAGCGCGCCGGCGGCGCTGGCGCTGCTGCTGGCGCTGGCCGCCCCCGCCGCGGCGCACACCCGGCTGGAGTCGTCCTCCCCCGCCGCCGGCTCCACCGTGCCGGCGGGGGTGCGGGAGATCCGCATCCGCTTCACCCAGCGGGTGGAGGCCCGCTTTACCTCGCTCGGCGTGCTGCACGACGGGGCGGCGCTCCTGCTCACCGACTCGGTGCGTCCCGTCCCCGGCTCGGGGGGGCGCGAGTTCGTGCTCGCCGTGCCGGACGGCCTCCCCGCCGGCGCCTACGACGTCACCTGGCGCACCGCGGGGGCGGACGGGCACGTCATCACCGGCCGCTTCGCCTTCAGGGTGGCGCCGTCGTCGGCGGACACGGTGGCGCCTGCGGTGGCGCACGACCAGACGCGGGTCGCCCCGCCCGGGGTGTCCGCCGCGCCGCGCGAGACGTCCCTGCTCCCGGTGGCCGTGCGCTGGGCCGGCTACCTGGCGCTGCTGGGGATGATCGGCGCCGTGGGGTTCACCCTGGCGGTGGCCGACCGGCTGCGCCGCGCCGGGACGCACGCCGCCGCCGCGGACCGGGCGGCGTACGGGGCGTGGCTCCTGGCGCTGGCCGCGGCGGCGCTCTCGGTGGGCGCGCTGGCGGGGCGGCTCTGGGTGCAGTCGGCGGCGCTCAACGGCGCGCGGGCGCTGGAGGGCGAGCGGCTGGAGGCGCTGCTCACCGGCACCACTTGGGGGAGCGCCTGGGTGCTGCAGGCCGTCGCCACGCTGGCCTTCGTGGTGGGGCTCTTCGTGGCGCGGGCGCCGCACGGGCGCGGGGTGGGGTGGATGGGGGCCGCGGTCGGCGCCTTCCTCCTGGCCTGGGTCCCCGCCCTCTCCGGGCACGCCGCGGCGGCGGAGCGGCTCACGGCGCTCTCCATCGTGGCCGACACGGTGCACGTGCTGGGCGCCGGGGTGTGGCTGGGGACGCTGGCGGTGCTGCTGGCGGCGGGGCTCCCCGCCGCGCTCGCCGGCCCCGACGGCGGGCAGCCCGCCCTGGCGGCGATGGTGAACGCCTTCTCGCCGGTGGCGCTCGCCGGGGCGGGCGCGCTCGGCGCCACCGGGGTGGTCAACTCGCTCTTCCACCTGAGCGAGCCGGCGGAGCTGCTCGGCACCGCCTACGGGCGGGCGCTGCTGCTCAAGCTGGCGCTGCTGGGGGTGGTGGCGGCGATCGGCCTCTTCAACTGGCGCTTCGTGCGGCCGCGGCTCGACGCCCCCGCGGCCGCCGCCCGGCTGCGCCGCACCGCCGCCACCGAGCTGGCGTTCGGCGCGCTGGTGGTGCTGGTGACCGCGGTGCTGGTGGCGCTCCCCACCCCCTGACGCGCGGAGCCCGCCGGACGGGCTCCCGTCCGGCGGGCTCTTTCCTCACCCGCGATCTATACCTCCAGCGCCGCGCGCGTCCCGCCCCGCGGGCTCACGCGCTCCGGTCCAGGCACTGCTGGAACTCGGGGTTGTTCTCCTCCGTCACCGGGATCGGGAAGTTCACGTCCGGACCGTACGCCCCGCCGCGGTAGTACGCGCCGGTGGGGAACACCGTCTCGCTCCCCCGCCCGTACTGCCGCACCCGCCGGCGCAGGTCGCCCAGCCGGTGCGCCGTCAGCCAGAGCGCGAACGCCCGCTCGCGGAAGAGCAGCTCCTCGCGCGCGGCGGCCGTCCCCGGGTCCGCCAGCGCGGGGAGCGGAGCGCGCGCCTCGTTCAGCTTCGCCAGGAAGGTGGCCACGTCGCCGGCGCGCAGGGCGGCCTCGGCCTCGATCAGCCGCGCCTCCACCCCGCTCGCCGCCACCACGGTGGCGGTGCGGCTGGTGTACTTCTGCTGCAGCCAGAGCGGCACCCCCTGGTCGGAGCTGGCCAGGCTCCCGGTGCCGCGCAGCTGCGCCACCCGCGGGTCGCCCGAGGCGCGGTACGGGAGCCCGTTCCCCCCCTCCAGGTTGGTGGCCGTCACCCGCCGCCCCAGCTGCTGCAGGGCGAAGGTGCCGTTGTTCTGGCGGTTGGTGTTCTCCGACCCCCGCACCAGGTAGGTGAAGGCGGTGGGCACCCCCGCCACCGCGGCGGCCGCCTCGGCCGGGCGGTCCAGGTCGAGCAGCGCCCGCGCCTTCCCCACCCGCGCCAGCTGCGCCGCGGCCGAGGTCGCCAGCGCGCCGCCGGCGAAGGAGAGCGAGGTGTCGAACTTGGCCACCGCCGTCTCGAAGAGCTGCGCGTTGGTCTGCGGCGGGCCGTACTGCGACTGGCCGTCGGCGGTGAAGGTGCTGATCGGCACCCCGTTGCAGTAGGTCTCGCCCAGCAGCACCAGCGAGAGCCCCTCCAGCGCGTAGCTCTCCACCGTCCCCGCCGAGGCGGGGTGGAAGCGCAGGTGCAGGGCGGCGCTGCGGGCGGCCGCGGCGCGCGCCCGCTGCAGGTTGCGGAAGAGCAGGTCCGCCGTGGAGTTGGTGGGCTGGATGGAGCGCTGGTCGATCTCCAGCCGCGTGGGGAAGGTGGAGGCGTACTGGAACTCGTCCGTGAAGATGCCGGAGAGGTTCAGCAGCCCCTCGGCGTTGCCGTTGCTCGCCCCGCCGGTGCCGGCGAGCGCCACCTGGAAGTCGCCCACGGCGCCGGCCAGCACGGTCGGCAGCGCGGCCTCGTTCTCCACCGACCCGGGGTTGGCCACGTCGGGGTCGTCCACGTCCAGGAGCGTGTCGCACGCGGCCAGCGGCAGGGCCGCCAGGGCGGCGAGGGCCCAGAGCCGGGCCCTCCCTCGCCTGTTCGCGTTCGTTCTCATCGTCGTCCGTATCCCGTTCAGAAGCTCAGGTTGAAGCGCGCCGACCAGGTCCGCACGGGCGGCTGCGCGTCGAAGTCGGCGGTGCCGAAGTTGCCGTTCGCCAGCGAGTTGACCTCGGGGTCCACCCCGCCGTAGTCCGTCCACGTCTTCAGGTTGCGCCCGGCCAGCGTCAGCGACAGCTCGCTGGCCCCGAAGCGCCGCGCCAGCCGCTGGGGCGCGCCCAGCGTCAGCGAGAGCTCGCGCCACTTCCAGAAGGAGGCGTCCTGCACGTAGCCGTCGTACGAGCCCATCAGGCGGGCCATGGCGGCGGCCTGCTCGGCCAGCGGGGCGTCGCGGTCGTGGATCCCCCGGCAGTTGGAGAGCACCCCGCAGCGGAACTCCTCGCTGCTGTTGTACTGCACGTTCCCGCCGCGGTGGTCGAAGAGCGCCGCGATGCGCACCCGGTCCCAGAGGGTGAGCACGGGAGCGAGGGTCAGGCTGCGCGGGGGCAGGGCCTGCCCCAGGTACTCGGCCGTGTCGCTCAGCACGATCTCGCACGCCGGCCCGCCGGGGACCGCCGGGTTGGCCACGCCGCCGTACGTCGGGCAGTTCACCCGCGAGATGACGCCGTCGCCGTTCAGGTCCTGGTAGCTGACGATCCGCCGCGAGAAGTACGAGCCGGCGGGGTAGCCGCCCTGGTGCCGCTGCAGGTTGTCGAAGTTGAACAGGATCGGGGCGATGTCCTCGCCCAGCGCCTCCACGCGGTTGCGGTTCACCGCGAAGGTGAGCGTGCTCTCCAGCTTGATCGGGGCGGTCTCGATGATGCCGGCGCGCACCAGCGCCTCCACCCCGCGGTTGGTCATCCGCCCCAGGTTCTCGAAGCGGTTGGCCCCCACGCCCAGCGAGGGCGCCAGGGTGCGGGCCACCAGCGCGTCGCGGGTCACCCGGTCGTAGAAGGTCAGCTCGAGCCCCAGCCGGTCCTCGAAGAAGGAGGCGTCGAAGCCGCCCTCCAGCTCGCTGCTGATCTCCGGGCGCAGCTGGGCGTTCCCGGTGCCGCCGATGGTGAGGGCGGGGACGTCCGAGCTCCCCACCCGCGCCGAGACGCCGGTGAAGAAGGTCTCCGCCTGGCGGAAGGCCGGGCGCTGCCCCGAGCGGCCGTACGCCGCCCGCAGCCGGAGCGAGCTGAGCACCCCGCCGGCGGGGAAGAACGGCTCCTCCGAGACCACCCAGGAGAGGGAGAGCCCCGGGTAGTAGGCCAGGTCGAACGACTGGCCGAAGGCGGAGTTGTCGTCGGCGCGCAGCGAGGCGGTCACGAAGAGCCGGTCGCGCCAGGAGAGCTGCTGCTGCGCGAAGCCGCCCAGCGTCACCACGTCGGCGTTGGCCTCGCCGGCCACGAAGCGCGCGCTGGCGCCGCCGAGGCCGCCGGTGCCGGGCACGATCGCCGCGCCCTGCGCCGTGGTCTGCGAGAAGCTCTCGCGGTTGTACTGCGCCCCCAGCGAGGTGGTGGACTGCAGGTCCGTCCCCAGCTCGCGGCGGGCGGTGAGGGTGCCGGTGGCGGTGTAGGTGTAGATCTGGCTGCGCACCGCGGTCGCCAGCCCCTCGGCGATCGCCGCGTTGAACTGCGACACGTTGGGCGCGATGAACTGGTGGTCGAAGCGGTTGTTGACGTCCATCCCCGCCACCCCCACCGCGGTCAGCCAGGGGAGCGCCGTCCAGTTGGCGGTCACGCCGCCGATGAAGCGCTCCACGTCCTGGCGGTTCTCGATGAAGTCGAACTCGCTGGGCGGGAAGCCGTTGGAGTAGCCCAGCGAGGTGGAGTCGAGCGGCTCGGTGCCGATGCCGCCGGACACGCAGGGGTCCTGCGGGCTGCAGCGGAAGGCCTGGCCGCGGATGCCGTTCGCGTACGCCCCGAAGCTGGTGTTGTCGCCGAAGGGGAGGCGCAGCCGGCTGGAGACGTAGCCGCTGGTCACGTCCACCGTCAGCTGCTCCGCGATGCGCCCGCGCAGGTTGGCGCGCAGGTTCACCCGGCGGAGCCAGTTGTCCACCACCACCCCGTCCTCCTGCTCGTAGTCGCCCGAGAGGAAGTAGGTGGCCTGCTCGCCGCCGCCCGAGACGGAGAGCCCGCTGGCGTAGCGCGGCCCGTCGCGGAAGGGCGAGGCCCCGACCAGAGGGGAGTAGGCGTAGAGCGAGTCGGCGAGGGGCTGGCAGATCCCCTGCGCCTGGTTGTCGAGGTTGCAGTCGGTCCAGCGCAGCCCGTCGAAGTCGGGGTGGCCGATGGTGATCACCCCCACCTGCGCGTAGTTGAGCGGGATGTCGGCCGCCTGCTGCACCGAGCCGGTCTCGGCGTAGCCGTTCCAGCGGGCGCGCCCCGCCCGGCCGCGCCGGGTGGTGACCTGGATGACGCCGTTGGCCGCCGCCGTGCCGTAGAGCGCCACGCCGGCCGGGCCCTTCAGCACCTCCACGCTCTCCACCTCCTCGGGGTTGATGTCGTTCCAGCGCGACACCGTCTGCCCCGAGAGGCCGATGGACATGGAGGCCGGGTTGTTGTCGACGCGCACCCCGTCCACGATCAGGAGCGGGTCGTTGGCGAGCGACACGCTGTTGGAGCCGCGCAGCCGCACGCGGGAGGTGGTGCCCGTGGTCCCCGCGGTCGACTGCACCAGCAGCCCCGGGGCGCGGGCGGTGAGGAGCTGGGTGAACTCGCGGCTCACCGCCAGCTCGTCGTCGCGGGGGCGGATGGTGGCCACGCTGCTCCCCACCTCGCGGATGCGCTGGTTCTCGCCCGTCACGGTGCCCACGATCCCTTCGATCTGGATGGCCGAGGGGGCGAGGGCGAAGTTGGCGGTGGCGGTGCCGCCCGCCGCCACGGTCACGGTCTGCTCGCCGGCGGAGTAGCCCAGCACCTGGGCGCGGAGGCGCACGGTGCCGGCGGGGACGCCGGGGAGCGCGTAGGCGCCGGCCGCGTCGGTCACGGCGGCGCGGGTGCTGTTGGCCACGGCCACGCGCACCCCGGGGAGCGGGCGCTGCGTGGTGGCGTCGGTCACGGTGCCGCGGACGGTGCCCGCCGCCTGCGAGGCGAGCGGCACCGCCGTGGCGCCCAGCAGCGCCGCGGCGAGCGCGGCACGCAGGGCGGTGCGTATGAGGCTGAGACGTTCCATCTTCTTCTCCTGGACTTCGTCTGGGTGAAATGCGTTCGCACGGAAACGTCGGGGTCGGCTCACCTCCGCGTGGGGGTACATGATCACAACGACCCGCCCCCGCCCGGCCATGACGCCTGCGGGACGAGCCGCCGCGCGGGGTGACGACCCGTGATTCGGCGAGGACGAGCCGTACGCAAACGAAGCAGCCGCACCGGGGATCCCGGTGCGGCTGCGGCGGGTTTTTCGGAAAATCGGGGGTCGTGCTACGGTTGCACGCGCGTTCCGGTCTCGCGCTCGGCCTCCTCGCGCATGGCGGGGAAGGCGTTGCGGTGGTCCTGGTACTCGGGGAGGTCGCGCCCCACCTCGCGCGGGTACGCCGCGAGGAAGCTGCGGAAGAGGCGGAGCGCCTCCTCCCGCTCGCCCATCCCCCGCGCCGCCTGCGCGGCGGTGAAGAGCCCGAAGAGGTGGGTGCTGTCGCGGGCCAGGATCGAGTCCGCCTGCGCCCGCGCGCCCGGCCCGTCGCCGGCCACCAGCAGGAGCACGCCGTAGTGGTAGCGCCCGTCGGAGTCCAGGTCCGGCACCAGCTGGTGGGCCTGGAGCGCCATCGGCAGGAACTGCGCGGCCTGCGCCGTGTCGCCGTTCCCCACCGCCGTCATCACCCGGTTGAAGAGGCGGTCCGCCCGCTCGCGCGGGGTCATGCTGGAGATGTCCGGCGCCGCCGCCGCGCTCGGGGCCGGCGCGGGGCCGGCGAAGGGCGCCTCGCGCGCGCCCCGCCCCGCGCGGGGGAGGACCACCGCCAGCACCAGGGCGAGGAGCGCCACCCCCGCCACCGCCCAGGGGACCAGC
>DASUNK010000700.1:0-4245 GCA_036277195.1 Longimicrobiaceae bacterium
GGCGAGGGTGACGTCGGTCTGTCCCACGGCCACGGTGCGGACGGCGCGGGCGAAGCCGACGCGCTGCGCCTGCAGCGTGACCTGCGCCCCCTGCACCCCGGTGAGGCGGAAGCGGCCCGCGGCGTCGGTGAGCGTCTGCCGCTGCTGCCCCTGGACGCTCACCTGCGCGCCGGCGATCGGGCGCTGCGAGGCGGCGTCCACCACGGTGCCGGCCACCTCGCCGGCCTGCGCGGGGAGGGTGCGCGGGAGGGCGAGCCCCAGCGCCAGCCCGGCCGCGGCGAGCGCGCGGAGCCAGCGGCGGCGGCCCGGGTCCGCGCCCCGCGGGGGCGGACCGGAACGGGTACGAGGTTGCATGCAGCGCCTCCTGGTGGAGTGGAAAGGACGTCCCCGGCGCACGGTTACGGCGGGGGCGGAGGGAGACGGAAGACGCGGGAAACGCGGACGGCGACGCGACGGGTCCAGGGCGCGGCGAGGGATCGGGGGACCGGATTTCGGGGAATCTGCTGCGGCGTGAAGGTTAGTCGCGGGCCGGGGGGGAGGCAAGGAAATTCCGTCACCGGTCCGCTCGAGTCCGAGCCTTGACCGTGCGTGCCCCGCGCCCTATCCTGCGTCTCCCGCCCCGCCGCACCTCCTGCCACGTCCGATCATGAGCCAGCCCGCGGAGCCGACACATCTCCAGACGCTGCTGGTGCGCACCGCCCTGGGCGACCGGGCGGACGCCCTCTCACCGGGGGAGATCGAGGCCCTGGCGGCGGAGTTCATGCGGGCCGGCACCCACGCCGTCCTGGCGCGCCTGGGCTCTGCCCACGAGGCGGCCTCGGCGATGGCGCACGCGCGCGCGCTGGGCCGCGTGGCCCGCGACCGGGTCGCGACCGAGACGACCCCGCTCTCCGGCCCCACCTTCGTGGAGCCCGAGTTCACGGCCGCCCACGCGGCAGTCGAGGAGCACCGCGACGCGCTCTCCGCCCGCCCCGAGGTGGTGGGCGTGGGCCCGGGGTTCCGCCGCCGCGACGGGGTGCAGACCGAAGAGCGCTGCGTGGTGGTGTACGTGCAGCGCAAGCGCACGCCCGCCCAGCTCCGCCGGTCCCGGACGCCGCCCATCGCGTCCGAGCTGCGGACCGCGGACGGGACGCGGGTGCCCACCGACGTCGTCGCGCTGGGCCGGCTCCGGCGCCACGCGTCGGCCGGCGGAAGCGTGGGCCGCGTGGGGCGGATCCGCCACGGCACCATCGGCGCCTTCGTGGACGACCTGGCGCAGGGCGGCAGGGCCGCCCTCACCGCCATGCACGTCATGGGACAGAGCGTCGCCACCGGCGACCCCTTCGTCTCTCCCGCCCACCAGCAGCCGGGGAGCACCGGGCTGGGGGGCTTCCGCCGGGGGACGATGGACCGCATCGACGCCGCGGTGCTGGGGGTGGAGCGGGCCTCGTCCCTCGACAATTCGCTGCCGGGGATCGGCCTCATCCGCGGCTTCCGCCCGGTGAGCGTCCCCGGCGACTACGACCGGGCCGTGTCCATGTTCGGGGCGCAGACCCGCCAGACGGTGAGCGGGCACATCGTCGAGCCCCTCATCCACCTCCCCGACGACCGCCTGGAGTCGGCGATCCTCGCGCGCATCCCGAGCACCGAGGGCGACTCCGGCGCCGCCCTCGTCGACTCCAACAACCTCGTCCTGGGGTTCCTCGTGGGCGAGATCGGCCCGCCGGACGCGCCGCTGCGCGTCTTCACCCCCGCCACGCTCGTGCTCCAGCTGCTGGCGTGCGACCTTCCTCCCCCGGGACCGAACCCATGAGCCATCGCACCCCCACGGCCGCCCTCACCGCCCTGCTCCCCTGCCTGGCGATCGCGGCCACGGCGCACGCACAGTCCTTCAGCATCACGCGGAACTCCCTCGGGCAGCCGCAGCTGGTCGCGCCCTCGGGCCGGGCGGAGGACCTGACGATCGCGGCGGGCGGCGGCCCCCTGACGCTCACCTTCCAGTGCCGCCAGGACGTGAACCCGCCCGTGGACTGCACGCTGCTGAGCGCCGTGCTCCCCCCGCTCGCCAACGGCACGCTGCCGGCTCCCCTCCTCCCCGCCAGCCCCACGCAGACCGTGGCCACGCTGCAGGTCCCGCAGGGTACCACCGGCGACCTCACCCTCCGGATCGGCAGCGTCGGCGTCGTGCCGGCGCTCCGGCTCGGGGGCGACGGCGGGGGGGAAGCCGACCCGCAGGAGGTGGAGGTGGTGCGGCGGCGGGAGATGATCTGCGCGGAGCTGGCGGGGGTCCGGGGCGGGTACAGCCAGGGCCAGAACCGCGCGGTGTTCGTCGTGGCCACGGACGGGTTCGTCATCGGCCGGCCGCCGCTGCCGGTCGACGAGAACGACCTCGTCACCGTGCACGTGGTGGGAGACCCGGACGTGCTGCAGACGGTCAAGGTGGAGCGCACGTCGGCCATCCGCGGGGTGGGGACCGCGCGGTTCCTGGGCGAGGGGGTGATCGGGGGCATCCGGCGCCAGGCGTTCACGGGCGACTGCGGCATCGCCTCCGCCGAGGTCACGGACTTCGACAGCGGCGAGGGGATCTTCACCGTCACCACCCTCCAGGACCGCCGCCCCGTCCCCGCGCCGGTGAGCTTCCGCGTGAACCCGCTCTACAACGGGGCGTTCTCCTTCGGCCCCGTGCTCTCGAACGTGCGGGACCGCGAGTACGGCACGCTGGCGGACTCGACCATCGTGGAGACCCGCACCGGCACCCCGACGGGGAGGTACGTGCTGTCGTACACGCACTTCATCTGGGGGCCGCGCGACGTGGAGAAGTCCAGCTTCGGGCTGCGGAGCTTCAACCCCATGCTCGGCATCTCCCTCACCCGGCCGCTGGACAGCGTGTTCCTGGGCGGCGCCATCGACCTGATGCGCGGCGACTTCTTCATCGTCGGCGGGGTGCACGGGACCGAGGTCACCCGGCTGGACCCCGAGTCCGGCCTGCAGGTGGGCGACAGGCTGCCGTCGGGGTTCACCGACGTGCCCACGCGCGAGGAGTGGGACTGGGACTGGTACTACGGCGTGACGGTGGACCTGCGGGCGGCGGTCAAGCTCTTCGGGAACGTTATTTCCGGGGGCTGATCCCGCGAACGCCGCTCCGCCCCGCGGCCTCCCTCTTCCACGCGAGCCCTATGTATCGTCCGCTCGTCCTCCTCGCCGCCGCCGCCGTCGCCGCGCACGCACTGTCGGGGTGCGCCGCGCGGCCCGGGCCCGCGCTCCCGCCCCCGGTCACCTCGGAGCGCGACACGATCCGGGCGTTCAGCGGCGAAGCGGAGCTCGCGCAGTTCCTCGTCCAGCTCAGCCAGGAGAGCAAGCGGGAGTACGACCGGGTGCATGCCGACGATCCGCATCCGGGACCGATCATCGATCACTTCTACCACATCCCGCCCCCGCTCCCGCGGCCGGCCGGCGTGCCGGTCCAGGTCTCCACGCCTGCCGTGAGCGGGTCCGGCAGCATCGAGCCCTCACCGCCCGTCTCCCCACCGGCGCCCGTCCCCGGTCTCACCCCACCCGTCCAGATCCGGGGCGGAGCACCCGCGACCGGGGCCGGCGCGGTGGACTCGGGCATGGACGAGGGAGGGATCGTGAAGGCGGTCGGCGACCACCTGGTGGTGCTGCACCGCGGGCGGCTGTTCACCGTCCGCATCGGCGGCGGCGCGCTGCAGCCGGTGTCGGCGGTGGACGCGTTCGGGCCGGGCGTACGGGCTACGAGCCACACCTTCGACCGGCTGCTGGTGTCCGGAGACCAGGTGATGGTCCTCGGCACCGACGGGTTCGGGTCCGACGACTACGTGTGGGTGGGCGTCTTCCACCTCGCGCCCGACGGGCGGCTGGTGCACCGGGCCACGTACGGCCTGCGGTCCGTGGACTCCTATCGCCGCTCCCTGTACGCGTCGCGGACCGACGCGGTCCAGCTGGTCGGCAACCGGCTGGTGTTCTACGTCCCGCTGCCGGCCGACTCCCGGAACCCGCTGGCCGGCTTCCCCGCGGTGAGGGGCCCGGGCGTGGTTTCCTCCCCCGCGGCCGCCGTCCGCGTGTACCGCCCCGCCGGGCGCGCCTCCGGGCTGAACCTGCACCTGCACGTGCTGACCACCTGCGACCTGGCGGACGGCCCCCCGCGCTGCGAGTCCACCGCGCTCCTCGCGGACGGCGACCGCCCGTTCCACGTCACCCCCACCGCCGTCTACCTCTGGGCCACGCAGCGGGAGCACGACGAGACGC
>DASUNK010000701.1:0-3056 GCA_036277195.1 Longimicrobiaceae bacterium
TACTCCTTCATCCCGGCGGAGACGGTGCGCGGGCGCGACATCGGCTCGGCGGGGACGCTCCTGCTGGGGGTGGGGCGGCGCGACGGGGTGCGCCCCGGCGCCACCCTGGTGACCGCCGAGGGGCTGGTGGGCGCCGTGCGCGACCCGCGCGACGCCGACGCGGTGGCGATCGACTGGACGCACCCGGAGTTCCGGGTGAGCGTGATGACGGTGGACGGGGAGACGTACGGGATCGCCCGGCCGACGGACGGGCCCGGGGGGGAGAAGGTGCTCGCCTTCAGCCCCCAGGCCTTCCACACCGCCCCGGACACGGGCGCCATGATCGTCACCTCGGGCGACGGGGCGGTGTACCCGCGCGGGGTGCCGGTGGGGAAGGTGATCGTCGGCTCCGGGAAGCAGGAGGGCGGCTGGCAGCGGGAGTACCTCATCCGCCCGCTGGTGACGCCGGCGCAGATGGCCCACGTGCTGGTGCTGGGCGAGCCGATCAAGGCGCCCACCGACCAGGACCTGGCCAGCGCCTGGGGGATCCGCCTGGCGGACTCGCCGCGGTCGCCCGACTCGCTGGCCGCCCCCGTCTCGCCCGACGCGGCCACCCCCACCCAGGCCACGCAGGCGGCCCGCCCGCGCCCGGCCGCCCAGCGGCCACGCCCGCGCTTCGTGGACCCCACGCCGGAGCTCCCGGGCAAGGCGGTGGACCCCACCGCCCCGCGCGTGCCGGAGGGGCTGCCGCCGCCCACCCGCCCGCGCCGCACCCAGCCGGAGCGGCGCCGATGACGGAGGGGACGCGGTGGCAGTTCGTGCTCTTCGTCGCCGTGCTCGTCCTGCTCCACTTCGTGCTGCGCGTGGGGCTGGGGCTGGGGCCGCTGGTGCCCAACCTGCTGGTGGTGGCGCTCCTGCTGGTGGCCCGCCGGGTGAAGGCCGGCACGGCTGCCGGCGTCGGGGTGCTGCTGGGGGTGCTCGACGGCGCGGTGAACCCCTTCACCATGGGGGCGAGCGCCCTGGTGCTGGCGGTGCTGGGGTACGTCGCCGCGCGCTCGCGCGAGGTGCTGGCGGGCGACAGCCCGGTGCTGCTGGCCCTCTACCTGTTCGCGGGGAAGTGGGTCTACGACATCCTCCTCTTCCTGGTGCTCGCCTCGCGCGACGTGGCGGGCTCGCCCTCGGAGCTGGTGCTGGCGGCGCCGCTGGCGGCGCTCTACGCGGCGGCCGCCGGGGTGGGCGCCGTGGCGGCGTACCGGGCCGTCACCTGAGCCCGCCCTCCGCCGTGCTCCCCGTCCCGCCCTCCCGCCGCGGAGGTGAGCGGTGAAGCGCTACCGCCCCCTGCGCATCGGCGACCCGCCGCTCTTCGCGCTGGTGACGGGCCTCGCCCTCTTCGGCATCGCCATGATCTTCAGCGCCGGCGTGGTCGACGTGGCCGGCACGCGCGCCGCGGGGGCGTGGAAGCAGCAGATCCTCTGGTTCACCCTGGCGCTCCTGCTGGTGCCGCTGGTGCTGCGCGTCCCGGTGGGGTGGCTGGAATGGGGGGCGCAGCCGGCGTACGCGCTGGCGCTGGTGCTCCTGCTGATGGTGCCCGTCATCGGCTCCGGCGGCGAGACCACGGGGGGGATCAAGAGCTGGATCGTGGTGGGGCCGGTGCGGCTGCAGCCGGCCGAGCTGGCCAAGGTGGCGGTGGCGCTCATGCTGGCGCGGGTGCTGGGCGAGTGGCGCGAGCCGCCGCGCACCCTGTGGGCGCTCTGGAAGCCGCTGGCGGTGGTGATGGTGCCGATGGGGCTGGTGATGCTGCAGCCCGACCTGGGATCGGCGCTGGTCTTCGCCTCCATCCTGGTGTGGACGCTCTTCTGGGCCGGGACGCCGCTCTGGACCATCTTCTTCCTGGTGAGCCCCGTCCTCTCCCTCTTCCTCTCCATCAACCTCTGGGTGTGGGGCGGCTACGTCATCCTCCTCTTCATCCTCCTCTACCTGCGCAACGCCTACCTCTCCGAGAAGGTGTCGATCTGGCTGGCCAACGTGGCCGCCGGCGCGGTGGCGCTCCCGCTCTGGAACATGCTGGAGGCGTACCAGAAGAACCGCTTCCTGGTGTTCCTCAACCCGATGATCGACCCCAAGGGGGCCGGCTACAACCTCATCCAGAGCCGGGTGGCCATCGGCAGCGGCGGGTGGTTCGGCAAGGGGTGGCTCGACGGCTCGCAGAAGCGGCTCGCCTTCCTCCCCGAGCAGCACACCGACTTCATCTTCTCCGTCATCGGCGAGGAGCTGGGGTTCCTCGGCGTCATGCTGGTGCTGGTGGGGTTCGGGCTGATCTTCTGGCGGCTGGTGCGGGTGGCGGAGAAGGCCTCGGACCCCTTCGCCTCGCTGGTGCCGATGGGGATCTTCGGGAGCTGGTTCGCCCACGTGCTGGTGAACGTGGGGATGACGGTGGGGATCATGCCGATCACCGGCATCCCGCTCCCCTTCATCAGCTACGGCGGCAGCTTCCTGCTGGTGAACATCCTGGCGATGGCCATCGTGCAGCGCATCGCCGCCGAGACCGGCCGCTAGCGCACCCACCCGCCGGCCGCGGCGTGCGCCGCTCTTCTGGAGGCAATCCATCATGGCATGGTTCCGCAAGCCCAAGACGCGGCTGCAGGCGGCCGACCGGCGCGACCTGCCGGGCGACGTGTGGGAGAAGTGCCCCTCCTGCGGCGACATCCTCTACCGCGAGAAGCTGAAGGAGAACTGGAACGTCTGCCCCAGCTGCGCGCACCACCTGCGGCTGGCGGCGGGGCGCTACGTGGAGCTGCTGACCGACGAGGGGAGCTTCCGCGAGCGCGACCGCGAGCTGCGCTCGGCGGACGCGCTGGGCTTCGTGGACCTGAAGCCGTACACCGAGCGGCTGGCGGCGGCGGAGCGCAAGAGCACGCACGGCGACGCGGTGATCACCGGCGAGGGGGAGCTGGAGTCGATCCCCGTGTCGCTGGGGGTGATGGACTTCGGCTTCATTGGCGGGTCGATGGGCTCGGTGGTGGGCGAGAGGCTGGCGCGCGCCGGGCTGCTGTCGCTGGAGGGGCGGAAGCCGCTCC
>DASUNK010000702.1:0-2011 GCA_036277195.1 Longimicrobiaceae bacterium
CGGTTCCCCATGGTTCGCTTGACCCATGCCCCCTCCCCAGCGCGATCCGCGCAGTAGCGCACCCCTCCAGATCGACTGCGCGGAAAGTACGCGTAGCCCGTACTTTCCGCACAGTCGTCGTGGCGAGGAGCGCTACTGGACGGAAGGGCGCGATCTGGCGGTCATGGCTGAGGCGGCCCGGAACGGCGGAGTCGTCACCACCTCCACACTCCGTACATGCGGGTTCTCCAAGCCCGTGATCACGGCGGCGGTGCGACGTGGCTTCCTCACCCGCTGGGGCCGCGGCGTCTACCTCGTCGGCCCGCTCACCGACGACCTCACGCAGGCCCGTGCGGCGGCGCTGGCGATCCCCCACGGGACGCTGGGATTCGACATCGCCGCGCAGCTGGCGAAGATCGGGCCGGTCGCCGTACCGCCGCTGGATGTGATCGTGGCGCCGGGGCGCCGGGCGGACCGCGAAGGGCTGGTGATGCACCGGATGGACCTGCGGCGACGGGACGTCACGCGATACGAGGGCCTGCGCTGCACCACCCCTTCGGTCACGATCGTGCATCTGGCGCGGACGCTCGGACCCCTCCCCTACGAGCGGGCCGTCCAAGAAGCCTTCGCCAAGCGCCTCACACGAGGCGCCTGCAGCAAGCCCTCGACCGCCACCGCGGCGGCCGGGGCACCGGGCGCCTGAAGCGGATGCTCGAGCTCGGCGTCGACGACCTGCGCTCCAAAGCCGAGCGCTCACTCCGCCACTGGGTCAGAGCCGCCTCCCTACCCACCCCGGTGTTCAATGCGGAGATCGGCCCGTGGAAGGTCGATGCGGTCTGGCAGGAGCACAAGCTCGCCGTTGAGATCAACGGCCACGCCGCCCACAGCTCGCCCTGGGCGCACGACCGCGACCACCGCAAGGAGCAGTACCTGCTCTCAGCGGGCTACGCGACGCGCCGCTTCACCGCGCTGCAGGCGATCGACGAGCCGGCGCTCGTGATCGCCGGCATCGCGGCGGCGCTGGCTCAGAACCGGTAGCGCTTCGGGCACCGGGCGGCCGGGGCGCCCATGCCGCTGCCCTCGGAGTACCGGAAGCAACTGCCGTAGCGGAAGGCGCCCTTCCAGGCGCGCGGCAGCCGCACGGTCGCGGTCGCCTTGAAGCGGCCTCGGCTGATCTTCTCCGGCTTGGCGCGGGCGACCGGCTCGGCCGTCTTGGCCTTGCGCGGGCCGAGGTAGAAGGTCGTGCGGGCCGTCAACCGGACGTTCGGCGCGGTCCGCAGGAACTGCGTGATCCGCAGCCGGTTGCCCGCCAGCGCCTTGAAGGTCGAGCGAGGCCGGGGGTAGACGTACGCCCGCTCCACGCTGCTCGTCGCGGTCTGGGCCGGGGCGAAAGCCCGCAGGTCCATGTTGCGGTCGACCTCGCGCTTGAAGGCGAACGTGCCGTCGACCCGCGTCGTGGCCTTCGCGATCGTCTTGAACTCCCCGTCGTACGGATAGGCGCGGCCCTGGAGCTCCACGGCCTGGCCGGGCAGCGGGGCCGAGCCCTCCCGGAGCGTTCCCGTGAGCTCGTGCGGCGTCCCGTACTGGACGCCCTCGTCCGTGAGGAGCGCGATGCGGACGTCGGCGGCGGAGGCGCTGGCTGGGAGGAGCAACAGCACCAGAAAGCAGGTGATGGCGAGACGCATGCGGCCCCAGGATAGGCTGCCGCCCCCCATGAGGTTCTTCGAATACGAATCCCGGAAGATCGTCGCCAAGGCGGGGATCCCGACGTCTCCGCACGGTTTCGCCACCTCGGCGGAGGACGCCAGGCGGATCGCGCAGGAGATCGGGGCGCCCACCGTGATCAAATCGCAGGTGCTCACCGGCGGCCGCATGAAGGCCGGCGGCGTGAAGTTCGCCGACACCCCCGACGAGGCCGCCTCGCACGCCGAGGAGATCCTGGAGTTGGAGATCAACGGCCATGTACCGCGCGGGGTGCTGGTCGACTCCCGCGTGGCCGTCAAGCAGGAGTACTACGCGGGCGTGACCTGGG
>DASUNK010000703.1:0-2122 GCA_036277195.1 Longimicrobiaceae bacterium
GTTGGGGGAGGGGGTCGGGGGGAGAGGGCCCCCGCGGGCGCAGCGAGATGCCTGACGTACCGCTTCGATCCATCGGCCCCCGCGGGGTACGGCCCTTGCCGCGCCGGTCCCTTCGCGCCCATCACGACCCCTGATCCATCCCGCGGAGCCGATGCCCAACCGCCTGGCGAACGAGACCAGCCCCTATCTGCTCCAGCACGCGGACAACCCCGTGGACTGGTATCCCTGGGGCCCCGAGGCGCTGGAGCGCTCGCGCGCCGAGGACCGGCCGATCCTCCTCTCCGTGGGCTACTCCGCCTGCCACTGGTGCCACGTGATGGAGCGCGAGTCGTTCGAGGACGCGGACACCGCCGCGCTGATGAACGAGCTCTTCGTCAACGTGAAGGTGGACCGCGAGGAGCGGCCGGACCTCGACTCCATCTACATGAACGCCGTGCAGCAGATGACCGGGCACGGCGGCTGGCCGATGACGGTGTTCCTCACCCCCGGCGGCGAGCCGTTCTACGGCGGCACCTACTATCCCCCCGAGCCGCGCCACGGCATGCCCTCCTTCCGCCAGGTGCTGGTGGCGGTGGCCGAGGCGTGGCGCGAGCGCCGCGAGGCGGTGGACGCCAGCGCCCACGAGCTGGCCGACGCGCTGCGCCAGGGGAGCGCGCTGCGCGCCCCGCCCTCGCCGCTGGAGACGGCGCTGCTCGACCGGGCCTTCTACTCGCTGGCGGCCCGCTTCGACCCCCACTACGGCGGCTTCGGCGGCGCGCCCAAGTTCCCGCAGCCGATGAACCTGGAGTTCATGCTCCGGCAGTGGCGGCGCACCGGCAACCCCGACGCCCTGCGCCAGGTGGAGACCACCCTGCGGAGCATGGCAGCCGGCGGCATCTACGACCACCTGGGCGGCGGCTTCGCGCGCTACAGCGTGGACGCGCGCTGGCTGGTGCCGCACTTCGAGAAGATGCTCTACGACAACGCCCTCCTGGCGCGCGCCTACCTGCACGCCTGGCAGGCCACCGGCGCCGACGACTACCGCCGCGTGGTGGAGGAGACGCTGGGGTGGGCGACCCGCGAGATGCGCGACCCGCAGGGGGGCTTCTACTCCGCGCTCGACGCCGACAGCGAGGGGGTGGAGGGGAAGTTCTACCTCTGGACGCCGGACGAGGTGGACGCCCTCCTCGGCCCCGAGGACGGCCCCCTCTTCCGCCGCTACTACGACGTGACGGCGGCCGGCAACTTCGAGGGGGAGAACATCCTCAACACCCCGCGCGAGCCCGAGGCCGTGGCCGCCGAGGCGGGCGTCTCGCCCGCGCGGCTGGCGCAGGCGCTGGCACGCGGGCGCGACGTGCTCTACGCGGCGCGGGCGGAGCGCGTGTGGCCGGGGCGCGACGACAAGGTGCTCACCGCCTGGAACGCCATGATGATCCAGGCCTTCGCCGAGGCGGCGCGGGCGCTGGAGAGCGAGGCGTACCGCGAGACGGCGGTGGCCGCCGCGGAGTTCCTCCTCCGCGAGCTGCGGGCCGGGGGGCGGCTGCTGCGCACCTGGCGCGCCGGCCGCGCCGGGCCCATCCCCGCCTTCCTCGACGACCACGCCCTGCTGGCCGAGGCGCTGCTGGCCCTCTACGAGGCCACCTGGGACCCGCGCTGGGTCGCCGAGGCGCGCACCCTGGCCGACGCCATGCTCGACCTGTTCTGGGACGAAGCAGAGGGCGTGCTCCACGACACCGCGCGCGACGCCGAGACGCTGGTGGTGCGCCCGCGCGACCCCTTCGACAACGCCGTCCCCTCGGGGAACTCCGCCGCGGTGATGGCGCTGCTGCGCCTGGCCGAGCTGACCGGCGAGGAGCGCTACGCCGCCGTCGCCCGCACGGTGCTGGAGTCGATGGCGGAGCTGCTGGCCCGCCTCCCCGCCGGCTTCGGGCACCTCCTCTGCGCGCTCGACTTCCACCTGGCCGTTCCGCGCGAGGTGGCCTTCGCGGGCACCCCCGGCCAGCCGGAGACGGACGCGCTGCTGCGGGTGGCGGCGCGCGCCTTCCTCCCCAACACCGTCTTCGCCCTGCGGCGCCCCGAGCAGGGCGACGAGGCGGCGGAACTTATCCCCCTGCTGGAGGGTCGAACGCCGCTCGACGGCCGC
>DASUNK010000704.1:0-7413 GCA_036277195.1 Longimicrobiaceae bacterium
GGTGTACGTGCCCACCGGGGCGACGCTGCGCCGGGGGCTGCAGGAGAAGCGGGCGCTGGTGGTGCTGGACGACGTGGGGCTCGAGCGCGCGGAGCTGGAGACGGTGCTGGATGCCGCGCCGGCCTGCACCTTCGTCTGGACCTGCGGGGGGCGATTGGCTGCCGGCGAGGCGGTGGGGCTGCGCCTGCGCGGCCTGCCGCTGGACGACGCGCTGCGCCTGCTGGAGCGCGAGCTGGGGCGGCCGCTCGCGGCGGACGAGGCGCCGCTGGCGGGGGCGCTGTGCGACGCGCTGGAGGGCCACCCGCTCCGGCTGCTGCAGGCCGCGGCGGCGGTGCGCGACGAGGGCGCCACCCTGGCCGGGGCGGCGGCGAAGGCCGGCGGCACGCGCGAGAAGGACGCCGCGGCGTTCCTCCCCCCGCCCGGGGCGCGCCGGCGGGTGCTGGCGACGGTGGCGGCGTTCAGCGGTGCCCCGGTGCGCGCGGCGTGCGTGGCGGACCTCAGCGGCGTCGCCACGGCCGAGGACGAGCTGATCGCGCTGGCTCGCGGAAGCCTGCTGCAAGGCGGCGAGCGGGGCTTCGTGGCGCCGGCGCCGCTGGCCGAGGCGCTGGCGGACGAGGTGGCGCCTTTCCGCGAGGCGGTGCTGGGGCACTGCGCCGCCTGGGCGGAGGCGCGCCACGACGACCCGGCGGCGGTGGCCACGGACGCGGAGCCGCTGCTGGCGGTGCTGGAGTGGGCCGCGGCGGAGCGGCGCTGGGACGGCGTGCTGCGGCTGGGGCGCGCGCTGGAGGGGCCGCTGGCGCTCGCCGGGCGGGTGGACGCCTGGGAGCGGGTGCTGGCGCTCATCGAGGAAGCGGCGCGCCAGAACGAGGACCGCGCGGCGGCCGCCTACGCGCTGCACCAGCGCGGCACGCGCGCCGCCTGCCTGGGGTGGCCTGAGGCGGCCACGCTGCTGCGCGAGGCGTTGGGGCTGCGGCACGGCCTGGGCGACGCGGCGGGCGCCGCGGCCACGCGCCACAACCTGGACGCGCTCTTCCCGCCCGCGGGCGGCGGCGAGGACGAGCGTGATGACCCGTCCCGCGAGCCCGACACCCCGGCCGGCCCCTCCGCGACGGCGAAGCTGGTGGCCGCGGCGGCGGGCGCCGTGGTGCTGGGGCTGCTGGCGGTGGCGATGTCCGGCTCGCCGCGCCCCGAGGCTCCCGCGCCGCCGGCCGCCGCTCCCGCGCCCGCTCCGGTGCAGGCGGCGGAACCCGACCCTCCGCTGGCGGCGGCCGCCCCGGCTGCGGTGCTGCCCGACACGCAGGCGCCCAAGGCGGAGCCCACACCGCCGGTCACCTCGCCGCCGAGCACTCGGCCGTCCAGGCAGGCCGCCAGCGTGTCCGGCCCGGTGCCCGAGATCTCCCTGCAAACACCGCAGGTTACGCCGCCGGCCGAGGTGCTCACCGGGCCACAGGATCCGGTCGTCACTCCCCCGGCGGATGAGTCGGAGAGAACCGTGCTGGTGCGCAACGAGCGGGGAAGCATGGTCCAGATCCGCGACGTTGCGATTGCCGGAGCGTATGCGGGCGATTTCCGCATCGTGCGAAACGAGTGCGAAGGACGGCTGCTCAGGCCGTGGAGCCAGTGCCGGGTGGTGTGGGTATACGAGCCGAACGCGCCGAGAACGCGCGAGGCCGAGCTGGTGGTGAGGACCGGCCAGCCGATCGGGGTCGAGAGATACATCCTGCCGAGCGGAGCCCGGTCCTGGTGAAGCTGGGTTGAATTTCGGGACTTTGAAGAGGAGAGGCCATGCAGCAGCACTCAGGCGACCGCATCAGCGCCACCATCACCGGCAACACCAGCGGCCAGGTGGCGATCGGGACGGACATCCGGCAGGAGTGGAACGCCGCGGCGGGGCCCGTGACGCCCGCCGAGCTGGCCGCGCTGCGTGCCGAGCTGGAGGGGCTCCGGGCGCGGGTGGCCGCCGCGCCCGACGTGGGCGAGGAGGAGCGCGCGAAGGCGCAGGAGAAGGTGCGGGAGCTGGAGGAGGCCGTCACCGCCCCGGAGCCCGACCTCTCCACCATGGAGTACGTCAGGAACTGGTTCGCGAAG
Source organism: Longimicrobiaceae bacterium (assembly GCA_036277195.1). Lineage (GTDB taxonomy): Bacteria > Gemmatimonadota > Gemmatimonadetes > Longimicrobiales > Longimicrobiaceae > Longimicrobium. The sequence goes on from DASUNK010000704.1 coordinate 2,089, forward strand.
CACCTGCCCACCCTGGCCGGCGCCGTCACCAGCGTGGTGGTAAACCCGATCGTGGGGAAGCTGGTGGCCACCGCGGGCGACGCGCTCTCGGCCGAGTTCCAGCGCCGCTTCGGCAGCAAGCCGGGGTGAGCCCGCGCTTGCCAGGGGCGGGGGGCGCGGCCAACTTCAGCGGATGAGCGAATACGAAGTGACGCGCATCACCGCCGTCCCCGAGGGCGAGGCGAGGGGGTTCACCGTGGGCGGGCGCGAGATCGTGCTCTGCAACGTGGACGGGGAGGTGTACGCCTTCCAGGGGATGTGCACCCACGAGGAGCTGCCGCTCGACGGCGGCGAGATCGAGGACGGCGTCCTGACCTGCGAGTGGCACGGCGCGCGCTTCGACGCCTGCACCGGCGCCGTCCGCGGCCTCCCCGCCACCCAGCCGCTGGAGGCCTACGACGCGCGGGTGGACGGCGAGGGCCGCGTCTTCGTCTCCCTCCCCGACTGACTAGCGCGCCGGGAGGCCGTCGAGCAGGTCCTCCACCGTGTCGAGCACCACCTCGCGCGCCTGGTTCGCCCGCTCGTAGCGCGCGATGCGCCGCAGCGTCTGCGCGTCGAGGTCCGCGTCCTCCAGCCACTCGATCAGCGTCTCGCGGTCCATCCCGTCGTAGCCCAGCACCGGCTCCTCGCCGCCCTCCTCCTCATCCCCCTCCTCCTCCTCCTCGCCGAGCCCGCGCCCGCCGCCGGGGAGCGGCGGCCGCAGCCAGCGCCCGTTCTCCACGTCGCGGAAGGCCAGCACGATGGCGCCCACCGCGGCCGCCGCCAGGAGCGCTTTCAGGAATCGCATCGGGTCCGTCCGGGTGCTGGGAGTGGTTCGCCCGCCGCCCCGCGGCGAAGCAAAAGCCCGGCCAGCCGCCTCACCCTTCGCCGCCGGCGGGGCGGGCCTGTTCCTCCTCCCCGGCGCCGCCTTCCTCCGGCTCGTCGTCGTCGTCCGCGCGCACGCGGATGCGCTGCGCCAGCGAGTACGAGATGACGGCCGCCTCGCCGTTCACGGTGAGGGAGATCGGCCCCTCGAAGGGCGACTTGCTCACCACCTCGACGCCCGTGCCCGGGTAGAGGTTGAGCGAGCCCAGGTAGCGGAGCTGCTCCGGGTCGTCCACCTCCACCTCCACGATGTGGCTGGGGGTGCCCGGCGTCAGGTCGCCCAGGGAGGGGAAGTGGCTGCGGTCGAACTCGCCGGTGGCCGAGGGGATGACGTTGCCGTGCGGGTCGCGCTCCGGCTCGCCCAGCAGCCGCGCCAGCCGCTCGATCAGCTCGTCGCTGGCGGCATGCTCCAGCCGCTCCGCCTCCTCGTGCACCCGGTCCCACTCGTAGCCCAGCTTCTCGGCCAGGAAGAGCTCCAGCACCCGGTGCCGGCGGATGATGCGCAGCGCCGCCAGCTCGCCCGCGCCGGTGAGCCGCACGCCGTAGTAGGGCTCGTGGCGCAGCAGGTTCTGCTCGGCCAGCCGCTTGATCATGGCCGTCACCGCCGCGGAGGTGAGCCCCAGCCGCTCCGCGATGCGCGAGGTCGACACCGGCGACTCGACCTGCTGGAGCATCCAGACGGCCTTGAGGTAGTCCTCCACGACCGGAGTGTACATTTTCTTGTTTTCCATCGCCGCGTGGGTTGGGGGACGGCTGTATGCTCTCCCCCGGCGCGGTGGATGTCAAGCGCCCGGAACCCCGTGCGGCCATTTCTCTTGCGCGCGGCGGAGCGCGAGGGCATGTTCCGGAGGACGCCCCCGAGGCCGCCTCCCCGCGCCCCGCCCGCCGATGGCCGCCGACCCCGCCGACATCCTGGGCGCTCCCGACCGGCTGGCCGCGCTCGCCGCCACCGGGCTCCCCGACTCGCCCCCGGAGGAGGCGTTCGACCGCGTCACCCGGCTGGCGTCACGCATGCTGGGCGCCTCCATCTCCACCGTCACCCTGGTCGACGGGGAGCGGCAGTTCTTCAAGAGCCAGGTGGGGCTCCCCGAGCCCGCGGCCACCGCCCGCGAGACCCCGCTCAGCCACTCCCTCTGCGCGAAGGCGATGCTCTCCGGCGAGCCGCTGGTGGTGCACGACGCCCGGCTCGACCCGCGGGTGCGCGGCCACCCGGCGGTGGCGGAGCTGGGGGTGCTCGCCTACGCGGGGGTGCCGCTGGTGACGCGCGACGGCCACGCGCTGGGGACGGTGTGCGTGGCGGAGTACGCCCCGCGCACCTGGACCGACGAGGAGGTGGAGGTGCTGCGCGACCTGGCCGCGGTGGCCATGGCCGAGATCGAGTGGCGCCGCGCCGAGGCGGCGCTGCGCAGCACGGCCGCGCGCTTCCGGGCGCTGGTGGAGCAGGCCATCGCCTCCATCTACGTGCTGCAGGACGGCGGCATCATCCGCTACGTCAACCCCCGCGGCGCCGACATCCTGGGGTATCCCCCGGAATACTTCGAGGAGCAGCCCCGCCACGTGCTCGACCACGTGCACCCGGACGACCGGGCGATGGTGGCGGAGAACCTGCGCCGGCGGATCAGCGGCGAGGTGGGCGAGGCGCACTACACCTTCCGCATGGTGCGGCCGGACGGCACGCTGCGCTACGTGGAGGTGCACGGGCGGCGCACCGAGCTGGAGGGAAAGCCGGCGATCGTCGGCGTGGGCGTGGACGTGACCGGCCGGGTGCGCGCCGAGGCCGAGCGCGAGGCGGCGCTGGCCGCGCGCGACCGCTTCTACGCCATGGTGAGCCACGAGCTGCGCACGCCGATCAGCAGCATCATGCTCTACAACGACCTCCTCCTCTCCGGCGTCTACGCCCCGCTCGACCCGGAGCAGCGCGAGGCGGTGGAGCGCTCGCAGCGCTCCGCGCGCCACCTGCTGGAGCTGATCAACGACCTGCTCGACCTCTCCAAGCTCGAGGCGGGGAAGATGGAGTCGCGGCTGGAGGAGGTGGAGCTGGCGGAGCTGGTGGACGGGGTGGCCGCCAGCGTGGCCCCGATGGCGCTGGAGCACGGCTGCGTGCTCGACGTGCGGGTGGCGTGGCGCCCGCTGGTGATCACCGGCGACGCGCGGCGCACCCGGCAGATCCTGCTGAACCTCCTCTCCAACGCCCTCAAGTTCGGGCGCGGCCGGCCGGTGGAGGTGCGCTGCGCCCCGGCGGCGGGCGGGGTGGAGGTCACCGTAACCGACCACGGCCCGGGGATCGACCCGGACGACGTGCCCCGCATCTTCGAGGAGTTCGTGCAGCTGCGCGACGACGAGCCGGCCCTCGGCACCGGGCTGGGGCTGCCGATCGCGCGGCGGCTGGCGCGGCTGCTGGGGGGTGCGCTGGAGGTCGCCTCGCAGCCGGGGCGGGGGAGCACCTTCCGCCTCTTCCTTCCCCTTGCCCCGCCCTGATCTTCGGTTGATATTCGGTTGGTGGGAAGGGTTCCTTCCACGCGGGGCACGCGGTAAACTTCGCCGGATGAACCCCCACGCGCTGAACGTCCTGGAGTACCGCGAGGCGCTGGACCTCGTCGCCCGGCACGCCTCGTCGCCGCTGGGGGCCGAGGCCGTGCGCGCCCTCGCGCCCTCGGCGGACCTGGGGTGGATCGAGCCCGAGCTGGCCCGGGTGGACGAGATGCGCGCCCTGCTGCAGGGCGACTCGGGGTGGGCGATGCCCGCCGTCCCCGACGCGCGCGAGGCGCTGCGCAAGCTGCGGGTGGAGGGCTCGGTGCTGGAGGGGCGCGCCGTCCGCGACCTGGCCACCCTGCTGGCCTCCTCGCGCCTGGTCCGCCGGGCGGTGGCCCCGCAGGCGGAGCGCCTCCCCCTGCTGGCGCTGCTGGCGGAGGGGCTGGCGCAGGAGGAGAAGGAGGAGGCGGAGATCGGCCGGCGGGTGGACGAGGCCGGGGTGGTGCGCGACGACGCCTCGCCCGCGCTGTCGCGCCTGCGCCGCGAGATCAAGGGCGCGCGGGCGCGGCTGGTGGAGCGGCTCACGGCGTACATGGGGTCGCTCCCCGACCACTACCGCGTGGCCGACGCCTCGGTGAGCGTGCGCGAGGGGCGCTACGTCATCCCGATCCGGCGCGAGGGGCGGGGGCAGGTGGGGGGGATCGTCCACGACGAGTCGGCCACCGGGGCCACCCTCTTCGTGGAGCCGCCGCTGGCGGTGGAGCTGATGAACCGGCTGCGCGAGCTGGAGGCCGAGGAGGCGCGCGAGGTGCTGCGCATCCTCCGCGACCTCACCGACCGGCTGCGGCCGCTCCACCCCCTGCTGGCCGCCTCGCTGGAGGCGCTGGTGGCGCTGGACTCGCTCCACGCCCGGGCGCGCTACGCCCTGAAGACGGACGGGCACCGGCCGCGCCTCCTCCCCGCCGGCACCGAGGACTACGAGGTGGTGCAGGGCTTCCACCCCCTCCTGCTGGCCCGCTCCGCCGAGGTGGTGCCCTTCGACCTGCGCATGGACGAGGGGCAGCGCACCCTCCTCATCTCCGGCCCCAACACCGGCGGGAAGACGGTGCTGCTCAAGGCCATCGGGCTGATCTCGCTCCTGGCGCAGAGCGGCGTGGTGCCCCCGGTAGCCGAGGGGACGCGGCTGCCGGTGTTCCGCGGCGTCTTCGCCGACATCGGCGACGAGCAGAGCATCGAGGCCTCGCTCTCCACCTTCTCGGCGCACCTCAAGAACCTGCGCGAGGCGCTGGAGGGGGCGGACTGGGAGTCGCTGGTGCTCACCGACGAGGTGGGGAGCGGCACCGACCCGGTGGAGGGGGGCGCACTCGCCCGCGCCGTGCTGGTGGAGCTGACGCGGCGCGCCTGCTTCACCGTGGCCACCACGCACCTGGGGCAGCTCAAGCTGCTGGCCACCGAGGAGCGGGGGATCGTGAACGCCTCGCTCCAGTTCGACGCCGAGCGGCTGCAGCCCACCTACCGGCTGGTGAAGGGCGTCCCCGGGCGCTCGTACGGGCTGGCGATCGCCCGGCGGCTGGGGCTGCCGGCGGGGGTGCTGGCGCACGCCGAGTCGGTGCTTCCCCAGGGCGAGCGCGACATCGGCCGGCTGCTGCTGGAGCTGGAGGCCAAGGAGCAGCGGCTGGACGCGGCCACCGCGGCGCTGGAGGCGCGCCTCGCCGGGACGGAGACGCTGCAGGAGACGCTGGAGACGCGCGAGCGCGAGCTGCGCCAGCGCGAGAAGGACGCGGAGCGGCGGGCGCGGCAGCAGGCGCGCGACCTGCTGCTCAAGGCCCGCGCCGAGGTGGAGGACACCATCCGCGAGCTGCGCGAGGCGGGCGACGCGCAGCAGGCGGAGGAGGTCGCCCGCGCCGCGCGCCGCCGGGTGGAGGAGGCCGCCGCCCGGCAGAAGGAGAA
>DASUNK010000705.1:0-3376 GCA_036277195.1 Longimicrobiaceae bacterium
GCCCGCAGCCGGGCCAGGCTGGCCCCGTCCGCGCCCGCCGGCACCAGCACCTCGGCCGCGGGCGCGGAGAGGGTGAGCCGCAGCGCGCCGCCGGCGGCGGGGCGCACCTCGGAGACCCGCGCCAGCAGCGCGGGGTCCAGCTCCGCCAGCCGCCCCGTCTCGGCCAGGGCGCGGGTGCGCCCCGGGCCCGCGGGGGCGCGCAGCAGCGGCAGGTCCACGCGGACGCGCGCCGGGTCCACCGGGAGCACCTCGCCCGCCGCCGTGGCGGGGCGCAGCGTCCCCGCCTCCACCAGCGCCGCGGGGCGCTTCTCCTCCACCCGGATGCGCAGCGTGGCCGGGAGCCGGCGGGTGACCTCGGCGTCGGCCACCGCGGGATGGCGCCGCAGGGCGGCCTCCCACGCCTCCGGGTCCGTCCACACGTTCATCCCGATGCGCACCCCCGAGGCGGCCAGCGCCTCGTGCGGGGCCAGCAGGTGCGTCCCCGAGACCTCCACCCGCCGGGCCGCGAACCACTCCACCCGGCGCAGCAGCGGCGGCGCCCAGAGCGGCGCGGCGCCCGCGCCCGCCAGCGCGGCGAGCAGGAGGAGGCGGCGCGTCCTCATCGGGTCCCCGCCGGCGCGGCGCGCCCCAGCCGCGCGAAGAGCTCGCGCGCGGCCTCGTCCAGGTTGCCGGCGCCCATGGTGATGCAGAGGTCGCCCGGGCGCAGCTCCTCCTCCACCGCGTCCACGATCTGCTCGCGGTCGGGGACGTAGCGCACGTCCGCCCCGGCCGCCCGCGCGGGCGCGCCGACCAGCTCGCCGGTGACGCCGGCGATCGGCTGCTCCCGCGCGGCGTAGACGTCGGTGAGGAAGACCACGTCCGCCCCCGCCAGCGCCCGCCCGAACGCGTCCGCGAAGTCGCGGGTGCGCGAGTAGAGGTGGGGCTGGAAGACGAGCACCAGCCGCCGCCCGGGGTACGCCGCGCGCGCCGCCTGCAGCGTGGCCACGATCTCGGTGGGATGGTGCGCGTAGTCGTCCACGAAGCACACCCCGCCCGCCTCGCCCACCGTCTCGAAGCGCCGGTCCACCCCGGTGAACTCCGCCAGCCCGCGGGCGATGACGTCCCACTCCGCGCCCAGCCGCCGGGCCACCGCCACCGCGGCCAGGGCGTTGCGCACGTTGTGCACGCCGGGGACGCGCAGCGCCGCCCGCCCCAGCACCCGCCCCCGCTCGCGCACGGCGAAGCGCGCCCCGCCGCCGGAGAGGTCCACCTCCTCGGCGCGGAGCATGGAGCCGGCGCTCAGCCCGTAGGTCTGCACCCGCTCCGGGCCGCCGCGCAGCCGGTTGGCCAGGCGGGCCGCGCCGTGGTCGTCGGCGCACGCCGCCACCAGCCCGTCGTCGGGCACGGACTCGGCGAAGACGCGGAAGGCTTCCTCCACGGCCGCGAGGTCCCCGTAGATGTCGAGGTGGTCCGCTTCGAGGGTGGTCACGACGGCGATGGTGGGGCGGAGCCGGTGGAAAGAGCGGTCGTACTCGTCGGCCTCCACCACGTAGACGCGGTCGCCGCCGCGGCGGAGGTTCCCCCCCCACGCCGGCACCCGCGCGCCGACGAAGCCGGTGGGGTCGAAGCCCGCGGCGGTGAGCACCGCCGTGGCCAGCGTGGTGGTGGTGGTCTTGCCGTGCGTCCCCGCGACCCCCACCACCAGGCCGCGGTTGACGATGGCGCCCAGCGCCTCGGCGCGCTTGAGCACGGGGATCCCCCGCGCCCGCGCCGCCTCGATCTCCGGGTGGTCCGCCGGGACGGCCGCCGTCACCACCAGGGCGGAGCATCCCTCGACGTGCGCGGCGTCGTGCCCGGCGCACACCACGGCGCCGCGCCCCTCCAGCAGCGCCGTGCCGGGGGAGAGGTGCGCGTCGCACCCCGTCACCCGCACGCCCGCCAGCAGGAGCATGTCGGCCAGGGGCGACATCCCCGCGCCGCCGATGCCCATGAAGTGCACCGGCCCGCGCCGCGCCAGCTCCACCAGGTCGAAGGTCGTCAATATAGTGCCCGTCAGGAGTGCCGGAAAGCTACGCTCACCCGCTCCGCACCAGCCTCGCCAGCTCCGCCACGATGCGGTCCGCCGCGTCGGGGCGGCCCCGCTCGCGGGCCCGCTGCGCCAGCGCCTGGCGCCGCTCGGCGGACTCCGCCAGCCCCCGCACCTCGCCCCAGAGCCGTCCCGGGGAGAGCTCGTCCTCGGTGACCATCAGCGCCGCCCCCGCCTCCACCAGCGCCACCGCGTTGTGGCGCTGGTGGTCGGCCGCCGCGTGCGGGAGCGGCACCAGGATCGGGGGCCGTCCCCAGGCGCAGAGCTCGGCCAGCGACATGGCCCCGGCGCGCGCCACCGCGAAGTCCGCCGCCGCCAGCGCGTGCGGCATGTCCCGGATGTAGGGGAGCGCCTTCACCCACGCCGGGGCACCCAGCTCGGCCAGCCGCGCGGCCACCCCGTCGTGGTGCGCCGGCCCCGTCGCCCAGAGCAGCTCGAAGCCCTCCGGCGGCGGGGGGAGCCGCCCCTCGCCCACGCCGCGCAGGTCCGCCAGCAGCGCCTCGTTCACCGGCCGCGCCCCCTGGCTCCCGCCCGTCACCAGGCAGACCACGCCGCCCCCCAGCCCGAACCGCTCCCGTCCCTCCGGGACGGTGATGGAGGGGTCCGGGGGGGCGATGGGATTGCCGAACTCGAACACCTCGGTGCGCTTCCCCGGCTTCAGGTGCCGGCGCGCCTCGGGAAAGGCCAGGTGGAGCTGCCGCACCCGCCCGGCCACCCGCCGGGTGACGAAGCCGGGATACGAGTTCTGCTCCTGCACCGCGGCGGGGACGCCGCGCAGCAGCGCGTACGCCACCGCGGGCCCGCTGGCGTATCCCCCCGTCCCCACCACCAGGTGCGGGCGGAAGGCGCGGAAGAGCTTCGCCAGCCCCGCGAACGACCTCGCCATCGAGGGGATCAGCCGCCAGTTCTCCCACGGCCGCGCGCGGCGCAGCGGCTCCAGCGGGAGGAGGAGGTGCTCCACCCCGCGCTCGGGGAGCACCCGCGCCTCCACCCCGCGCCGCGCGCCCACGTAGCGCACCTCGGCGCGCGGGTCCAGCCGGCGGAACGCCTCGCCCAGCGCCAGCGCGGGGTAGAGGTGCCCCCCGGTGCCGCCCCCGGCGAAGAGCACCCGCGGCGCCTCGCCGCTCATTGGTGCACCTTACCGGCCGAGGGCGTTAGGATGACCTCGTTCGCCTGGTTCCGGCGTCCGGGGAGGGAGAGCCAGCGCCGCTTGCTGCATGACGGCCCGCGTGAGACCCGCTCCCCTCCCCGGCGAGGGAGGCCCCAACCGACCACAAGGTGTTGCGCCCGGGCAGCCTGAAGCCCGGAGCG
>DASUNK010000706.1:0-2369 GCA_036277195.1 Longimicrobiaceae bacterium
CGTAGGTGGTGCGGACGGCGGCGTCCAGGTCGCCCTCCTCGCGCCAGTTGCGCATGAGGAGCGCGAAGCCGGGCTCGCCGCCGAGGCGCATCAGGTGGTCGACGGCGGTGGCGGAGAGGAGGTAGGCCAGGCGGGCGCGCCCCGCGCCGCGCGGCCACTCCAGCGCCAGCGAGTCGAGCGGCGGCACCTTCCCCAGCGCGAAGGCCACGCGCAGCTGCCAGGCGCTCTCCGCGTCCCAGCTGCCCGAGGCCAGCTCGGCGTATCCCTCGTCGAACCAGCGGGGGATCGGCGCGGGGAGCCGCTGGTGCAGGGCCAGGTGCGCTAGCTCGTGGCGCAGGGTGGCCCCGGCGTCCACGGGGCGCACGCCGGCGGAGGGATAGGTGGGGAGCACCACCAGCCGGTCCTCGGGGACGGCGACGCCGCCCGCCCACTCGGGGATGGCGCCGCCGGTGGCACGGTCCCAGGCGGCGGGGGTGGCCGCCAGCACGATGGTGGTGGAGTCGGGGACGGCGCCGCTCCCGAAGCCGGGGAGCGGCATGGGGCGGCGGGCGGCGGCCAGCACCTCGCGCGCCAGCCCGAGCTGGCGCGGGGCGTGGACCACGCGCACCGTGCCGGAGCGGAGGGTGTCCTGCGCCGGGAGGATGCCGGGAACGACGAGGAGAAGGGCCGCGAGGAGGAGGGCCCGGAGCGCGCGCATGCCTCCACTACCCCGGATCGCGCCGCGGGGTGTCAGCCGACGGCGACCTCCCCGCCGGCCTCGAGCTCCCGGAGCGCCGCGCCGCAGCGCTCGCCCCAGAGGTTGAAGCGGTTGGCCTCGTGCCCCCTGGCCCACGCCTCGGCCGCGCCCCGCCGGTTCCCCTCCAGGTAGTGCGCCCGCCCCATCTCCCAGTACGCCTGGAGCATGTTGGGCCCCAGCTCCAGCGTCTTGCGGAAGAAGGCGCGCGCGTCGTCGTACATCTCCCGCTCCAGGTAGACCAGCCCCATGTAGAGGTGGGCGTAGAGCGAGGCCTTGCGGTCCGCATCCTGGCGGATGGCCCTGCTCAGGTGCTCGATGGCCTCGCCGAAGATCCCCTTCTTCAGGCAGATGTACCCCAGGTTCACCCGCGCCAGCGGGTTGTTGGGGTCGCGGGTGAGCACCTTGTAGTAGGTGAAGAGGGCGTCGTCGTACTGCTCGCGCAGCATCTGCGCCCACCCCAGCAGGCTCTCGGCGTGCGGGTCGTTGGGCGCCAGCTCCAGCGCCCGCTCCAACTCCTTGACCGCCCGCGCGTGGTCACCCGAGGCGATGGCGCTCCACCCGCGCTCCACGTAAGTGGACGAGCCCAGGTGGTCGGAGACCGGCGCGGCCGGCGCGGACTTCCGCCGCGCCTCCGCCTTGGCCGCGGCGGCGAAGGCCTTGTAGCGCTCCACCAGCGCGCGGATGCGCTCCTTGAACTCGGTCAGCCGCTCCAGGGTGGACTCGGTCTCGCGGAAGAGCCCCAGGATCTCGTCGCGCACGCGGGTGCGGTCCGCCGGGTCGGCCGCCTCCAGCTCCTCCGCGATGCGCTCGTAGCGCGCCGCGAAGGCGGCCAGCAGCGCCTCGCCGGTGGGCTCCGCGGGGGCGGGCGGAGCGGCCGGCGGCGGGCGCGAGCCGCGGCCCGCGTGCGGAGAGGGGTGCGCTTCCATCCCGCTCAGCGCTTCCGCGCGGGCTTCGCGGGCTCGTCGGCGCCGGCGGGGGCCGCCACCGCCTCCTCCAGGGCGATGCGCTCCTCGCTGGAGAGGATGCGCTCGATGTCGAGCAGCACCACCAGCCGGTTCTCCAGCCGCGCGATGCCGCGGATGAACTCGGCGGCCAGGCCGCGGACGTAGCGCGGCGGCGCGGAGACGGCGGTCTCGGGGGCGCGCAGCACCTCGGTGACCGCATCGACCACCAGCCCCAGCCGCTCGCCGCCGAAGTCGACCAGCACGATGCGGGTGTCGTCGTCCACCGGCGCCTCCCTGAGCTCGAAGCGGCGGCGCAGGTCCACCACCGGGACCAGGGTGCCGCGCACGTCCAGCACCCCCTCCACGAAGGCGGGGGCGCGGGGAACCGGGGTGGGCTCCTGGTAGCGGAGGATCTCGTGCACCGCGAAGACGTCCAGCCCGAACTCCTCGCCCCCCAGCCTGAAGGTGACGAGCTGCACCTGCGGCACGGCCGCCTGGCGAACGTTTCTCACGGCCTCTCCCCGGGAGAAAAGGTGGTGTGGTCGCGGAGGAGCTCCGCGAGGTCGATGAGGGTGAGGAGCGCGCCGTCCACCCGGGCCACGCCCAGCACGTAGCCGCCGCGGTCGGCGGCGGAGGCCTGCGGGGGCGGGCGCACGGCGCCGGCGGGGACGGTGACCACGTCGTCCACC
>DASUNK010000707.1:0-13905 GCA_036277195.1 Longimicrobiaceae bacterium
AGATCCGCATCCTGGTGGGGGCGCACGAGGAGGGGCACAACTTCAGCGTGCACGGCACGGAGTGGCTCTTCGAGCCGTCGGACTCGGCGTCCGGCTACCGCAACAGCCAGATGATGGGGATCAGCGAGCACTTCGAGTTCGTGCTCCCGCCCCTGGCCGACAACACCGACGGGAGCCAGGCCGACTACCTCTACCAGGCCGGCAGCGCCACCGACGACCTGTGGAACGGCCTGTGGGGGATCATCCGCACCTACCGCTTCACGCGGAGCGACCTGCTGGTGCTCCCCAACAACCACGACGCCTCCACCGCCTACGCCATGGCGGCGAGCGAGGCCAGCACCTCGCCGATGACGCCGGGGAAGTTCGCGAGCCCCAGCGCCGAGTTCATGGAGTCGAGCCCGTCCGACTCCCCCGCCCTGGAGGGGAGCGCCGACGACCCGCTGGTGGGCCCCGACGGCGGCTACGGCGAGAGCACCACCACCCAGGGCACCTCGCCCTTCACCGGCGAGCCGACCTACAGCACGGAGCCGATGGAGGCCCCGATGGCGGCGGCCGCGATGGAGGCGGAGATGGCGGCGGTGGAGTCGTCCGACGCCTCGATGCAGACGGACCTGGGGAGCGAGGCGGCGTACGAGGGCTTCAGCAGCACCAGCAGCACCTCGTTCAACGGGATGTGCCCGAGCAACGCGCCGGTGCGCCAGTTCGACGTGTCGGCGGTGGCGTCCTCGGCGGCGCTGCCCAACGGGCGCATCGTCTACAACTCCCGCACGGTGAACGGCGGGCCGCTCTACGACCCGTCGGGGATCCTGTACGTCTTCACCGCGGACCTGGACGCGGCCGGCAAGCTGCGGGCGGGGGTGCCGGTGGAGCCGCTGGTGCTGCGCGCCCGCGCGGGCGACTGCATCCAGGTGACGCTGCGCAACAAGCTGCCGGTGCTGCAGGACCCGGACGGCTTCAACACCTTCCCGATGATCGTGGACCGCTTCAACGCCAACCAGGTGGACCCCTCGCGGCAGGTGGGGCTGCACCCGCAGCTGGTGGCGTTCGACCCCACGCGCTCGGACGGCTCGAAGGTGGGCTTCAACCCCCGCACGGTGGTGCGCCCCGGCGCGCGGCGCACCTACCAGTGGTACGCGGGGCAGGTGGTGCTGCAGAACGGCGCCCTGCGGGCGTTCCCGGTGGAGTACGGCGCCACCAACCTGGTGCCGTCGGACCGGCTGAAGCATCCCAACAAGGGCGCCATCGCGGCGCTGATCATCGAGCCGCAGGGCTCCAGCTGGCAGCGCGACCCGGGGACCCGGGCGCAGGCCACGGTCTGGAAGTCCAACGGCACCAGCTTCCGCGAGTTCGTCCTCCTCTTCCAGGACGACGTGAACCTGCGCTTCGGAAGCACGGTGACGCTCAGGCTGCGCGACTGCACCAAGCCGCAGGACCTGGAGCCGGAGGAGGTGACGCGCTGCCAGGCCAACCCGAACGGCGACACCACCTTCGTGGCGGGCTCGGCCATCCCCAACCTGGCCGAGGCGGAGGACCCGGAGGACTCCGCGCAGAAGGGGTTCAACTACCGGACGGAGCCACTCTGGTTCCGGATGGCGTTCGCCCCCAACGCGCCGCTGACCTTCACCCGCACGCTGAACTTCCGCAACTCGCTGAAGAACTCGCTGGTGGGCGGCGACCCCAAGACGCCCGTGTTCACGGCCACGGCGGGGCAGGCGGTGCGCTTCCGGGTGCTGGAGCCCGGCGGGCACGCGCGCAACCACGTCTTCAACCTGCACGGCCACCTCTGGGACGAGCTGCCCTACAACCGCAACTCGCGCCAGATCGCCCTCAACCCCAAGAGCGAGCTGAAGGGTGCGCGCGAGGGGCACGGGCCGAGCGGCCACTTCGAGGTCATCCCGCGCAACGGCGCGGGGGGCCGCAACCAGATCCCGGGCGACTACCTGTACCGGGACCAGGCCTCGTTCACCTTCGACGGCGGGCTGTGGGGGATCTTCCGGGTGAAGGCGCCCTCCGGCACCATCAGCCCGACGCCCCTGGAGCCGCAGCCGGTGGAGCCGGACCCGTGCTACGACCCGGTGCAGCAGGCGTGGTACTGCGAGGAGTGAGCGAACCCTTCTCCACCCTCTGACCGGCGGCCGGTCCGCGAGCCTCGCGGGCCGGCCGCGTTTTGGCCCACTCGCCCGCTTGCGGGAGAGGGGCTCCGCGAGCTTGCGAGCGGGGGGTGAGGGCCCCGCCGGAGCAGGCTGTGATTCCCGCCCCACTCCTTCCGGGCGAAAACATGGGAAGCTTGAGGAAAGCCGCGCGGCTCCTTATACTGCGCTCACCCCGATCCCGCCGTCCTTTCTCCGCCCGTCCCCATCCGAAAGGAAGCAGTCCCATGTTGAGCCCGCGTCTTTTGAATTTGATCCGGAAGATGCAACTGGTCGGCAACGGCGTGGTCTTCCTCGGCTTCGCCATCGCCACCCTGATCAACCTCCAGGCCACCGCCCACTTCTACGGCTTCGAGCCGATCGGCATCGGCGGCCACAACGAGTTCCGGGCGGTCTACATGGGCTTCTGGCTGGGGCTCACCATCCTCTTCTTCACCTCGGTGAAGTACTACCACCTGGCCATCCTGGGCGACATGGCGCTGATCCTGACAGGGATGCAGTCGCTGGGCCGCATCTACAGCATCCTGGTGGACGGCATCCCGCCCACGCAGTTCCTGGTGTTCACCGTGGCCGAGTTCCTCACCGCCGCCATCGGCCTGGCCATCCGCCCGCAGCCCGACACCCAGGCGAAGACGGAAGCGGAACCGGCGCTGGCCTAGCCGCGCCTTCCGTCCGGAAAGCCGAACGGCCCCCTCCCGCGCGGGAGGGGGCCGTCGCTTTAGCCCGTCCAGTTTTGCGCACCCGCGCCTCTCCGGCGGGCGGGAGACGCCCGGCCCTTCGCCCGGGAGCGAAACCCGCGAGGAAGAAGCAGGGATGATGCCACGACATGCGCCTCTAAACGAATGATTTCTTCCGTATCTCCCTCCCGCTCAAGGCGATAGGCGCTCCCGCGTCTTCTTAGGGCCGCTTTCATGCGCAAATTCACAGCTTATGTGCGGCTGCACTGGACCCTGCACAGCTACTGTGCAGGGGCTTCGCGCACGCTTCGTCCAGCTTCGGGAGGTATCTGCCGCGGGGTGAATTAGTTGGAAAAAATCGGCAGGTAACGGGAACGGCGCTTGCCGCCGGGCCACCCTCTGCGGTCCGCTCTTCCCCGCCTTTCGCGCCACGCGACACCCGCTTCGAGGGGGGCCGCGGGTCCGGAGCCGGGGACGGCGGGAAGCGCGAGGGTGTTCTTTTTCACGGACGGACGGAGGCTTGCCATGTCAGGGGAGCGACGGTGGAAGGCGGCGGCGAAGTGGCCGCCGGGCGCGCGGAGGGCGCTGGCGGCGCTGGCGGCCGGAGCGCTGGCCGCGGGCGGGGCGCAGGCGCAGTGCAACAGCACCGTCACCGCCGAGGTGGTGGCGCTGGATCACTTCATCTTCTACAACCGGCTGGGCGCGCACGACCCGGAGGCGATGATCTTCGCCCTCAAGCAGGACGTGGTGCCCGAGCCCGGCTACTCCGGCCTCCAGCCCGGCCGCGTGCGTCTGCGCGACGGGAAGCGCCCGCGCCCGCTGACGCTGCGCGTGCAGGAGCGGGGGTGCCTGGTGATCCAGTTCACCAACCTGCTGGACCCCGTGCCGCAGGGCGGGCAGCAGCCGCACACGCGCGCCGCCTCGGTGCACGTGGTGGGGATGCAGCTGCGGAACTCCATCTCCGACGACGGCTCGTCGGTGGGGAACAACCCCTCCTCGCTCGCCGAGCCGGGGCAGACGCGCACCTACACCCTCTACGGCGAGAAGGAGGGCACCTACCTCCTCTACAGCACCGGCGCCACCACCGGCGGCGAGGGCGACGGCGGGCAGATCTCCCGCGGCCTCTTCGGCGCCGTGAACGTGGAGCCGCGGCAGAGCGAGTGGTACCGCAGCCAGCTCACCGCCGCGGACCTGCGGCTGGCCCAGAAGAAGGATAACTGGGGGAACCCGATCTTCACCCCCGGCGGGCAGCCGGTGATCAACTACGACGCCCTCTACCCCACCGGGCACCCCCTCGCCGGGCGCACCATCCTCAAGATGGTGCAGAACGGCAAGATCGTGCACTCGGACCTGAACGCCATCATCACCGGTCCCAACAAGGGGAACTTCCCGGCGAACACCTACCCCGCCGTGCGGGTGAGCCCGGACCGGCACCGGCCGTTCCGCGAGTTCACCATCATCTTCCACGACGAGGTGGGGCTGGTCCAGGCCTTCGACAGCATCTTCGAGGACCCCAGGTTCGAGCACACCCTGCACTCGGGGCGCGACGCCTTCGCCGTCAACTACGGCACCGGCGGCATCGGCGCCGAGGTGCTGGGGAACCGCTTCGGCGTGGGGCCGATGTGGGACTGCAACGAGTGCAAGTACGAGGAGTTCTTCCTCTCCTCGTGGACCGTGGGCGACCCGGCGATGGTCGTGGACGTGCCCGCCGACACGGACGCGAACGGCGACGGCATCCCCGACCCCGGGCCCAAGGCCACCAAGGTGTTCTTCCCGGACGACCCGTCGAACGTGTACCACAGCTACATGAACGACCACGTCAAGTTCCGGAACCTGCACGCGGGGCCGAAGGAGCACCACATCTTCCACCTGCACGCCCACCAGTGGCTGCACACGCCGAACTCGGACAACTCGAGCTATCTCGACTCGCAGGCCATCGGGCCCGGCGGGGGCTACACCTACGAGGTGACCTTCAACGGCGGGGGCAACCGCAACAAGACGCCGGGCGACGCCATCTTCCACTGCCACTTCTATCCCCACTTCGCGCAGGGGATGTGGGCGCTCTGGCGCGTGCACGACGTCTTCGAGACCGGCACCACGCTCGCCAACGGCATTCCCACGCCGGGCTCGCGGAAGCTCCCCGACGGCGAGATCGCGGCGGGGACGCCGATCCCGGGGGTGGTGCCGATCCCCAACTACGCGCTGGCGCCGATGCCCACCAGCACGCAGCCGGGGTACCCGTTCTTCATCCCGGGGATCGCGGGGCACCGGCCGCCGAAGCCGCCGCTCGACACCCAGTTCGACGGCGGGCTGCACCGGCACGTGGTGCGCGACGGCACGGCCGTGTTCCCGGCGCTCAACCGGCTCGACTTCCACAAGGACAACGTCACCATCGTGGCGGACTCGCTGGACGAGCTGGGGACGCCGCTGGAGCTCAACGCGATGGCCTTCCACGCCTTGCGCTCGCACTCCACCTGGCGGGTGAACCCGGTGACCTTCGCCGTGACGTCGGACACCTTCATCACCAACGGGCGGCCGCAGGTGGCGGGCGCGCCGTACGCGGACCCGTGTGTGGACGACTTCGGCCGCGCGCAGGGGAGCCCGCGCACCTACAAGAGCGCCAACCTCCAGATCGACGCCAAGTACAACAAGGCGCTCTGGCACCACCCGCAGCACCGGATGAGCGCGCTCTGGGTGGACGTGGACTCGTTCCGGCTGGGGATCCGCCCGCCGGAGCCGCTCTTCTTCCGCGCCAACACCAACGACTGCATCACCTTCCACCTGGTGAACCTGATCCCGAAGGACTACCTGCTCGACGACTTCCAGGTGCGCTCGCCCACCGACGTCACCGGGCAGCACATCCACCTGGTGAAGTTCGACGTGACCTCCTCGGACGGGGCCGCCAACGGCTTCAACTACGAGGACGGCTCCTTCTCGCCGGGCGAGACGCGCGAGCGGGTGGCCGCCATCCGGCTCCAGAACAACTGCCAGAACCCGGACCCGCGCGACGGCACCTTCGTCTGTCCGCTGGCCGAGGCGCACCCCTTCTTCGGCAACGGTCCGAACAACGACTGGATCGGCGCGCAGGAGACGGTGCAGCGCTGGTACGCCGACAGCATCAGGAACGTGCAGGGGCGCGACCGGACGCTCCGCACCGTGTTCACCCACGACCACTTCGGCCCCTCGACCCACCAGCAGGCCGGGCTCTACGCGGGGCTGGTGGTGGAGCCGCTCAACTCGCAGTGGCGCGACCCGGAGAGCGGGATCTTCTTCGGCACGCGCGTGGTGGACGGCGGGCCCACCAGCTGGCGGGCCGACATCCTGACCGCCAACCCCGACAGCAGCTACCGCGAGTTCAACCTGCAGGTGGCGGACTTCACCCTGGCGTACGAGAACGGGAACAACGGCTTCCCGGACCCGGACGACGCCATCAACCCGCCCGGGAAGTTCCAGCCGAACCCGCCGCTCCCCTTCCTGCTGCGGCCGCCGATCGCGCGGAACGCCTGCCCCAACGAGGTCGACCCGCCGCCCTGCCCGGAGCTGATCTCGGCGGACGACCCGGGGACGATGACGGTGAACTACCGCAACGAGCCGATCGCCCTGCGGGTGCGCAACCCCGGCACCAACACGCAGGCGGGCGGCGACGCGGGCGACCTGTCGCTCGCCTTCGCCAGCGACGTGGACCGGGCGGACAACGCCTTCGACAACGTCGGTCCCTACCGGCCGCTGACCAACGACGTGCTCCCGCGCGACCCCTTCACCCCGCTCATGCGGGTGTACGAGGACGACCGGGTGCAGATCCGCGTGCTGGTGGGCGCGCACGAGGAAGGGCACATGTTCAGCGTGCACGGCACCGAGTGGCTCTTCGAGCCGTCCGACTCGGCGTCCGGGTACCGCAACGGCCAGGGGATGGGGATCAGCGAGCACTTCGAGTTCCTGCTCCCCCCGCTCGCCGACAACCTGGACGGCGACCAGGCCGACTACCTCTACCAGGCCGGCTCGGCGACGGACGACCTGTGGAACGGGATCTGGGGGATCATCCGCGCCTACCGCAACCTGCGGCCGGACCTGATCCCCCTCCCCATGAACACGGACGGCGCCGACGCGCTGGCCCAGGCCACCGCCAAGGCCGACGCGCAGGGGATCAGCGCGGCGATCGAGGCGGGCGATCCCAACGCGCGCTTCGTGGGGACCACCAAGGAGGACTCCGTGCAGTGGGAGACGGAGGACGCCTCCACCCCGATCCTGGGCCCCGACGGGGGCTCGGGCGAGGTGACCATCGTGGGGAAGACCGACGAGTCGGGGAGGTTCGTGGGCTTCGACACGATCGCGCCGCCCCCGCCGTCGGAGAAGGACACGATGTACTACGACACCACCGGGACGGCCGGCGCCGACACCTCCACCACCGACGCGCCGGTCGAAGGCGGCGGGGGCGGTCCCATCAAGACGGAGACGGGCGACGTCCACGGGACGGCCGGCAGCGGCGGGTTCATGATCGAGGAAGGCTCGGGGGGCGGGGGAGTGTGGTACGGAGGGCCGCCGCCGCCGCAGTCGTTCAGCGGCATCTGCCCCACGGGGGCGCCGGTGCGGCAGTACGACATCTCCGCCATCTCGGTGTGGCGCTCGCTGCCGGGGGGGAAGCTGATCTACAACTCGCGCACCCTCAACGGGGGGCCGCTCAACGACCCCTCGGCCATCATGTACGTGCGCACCAGTGACCTGCAGTGGGTGAACGGGTTCTGGCAGCTGAAGAACAGCGCGCCCAAGGACCCGCTGGTGATCCGCGCGGCCGCGGGCGACTGCCTGCAGGTGCGGCTGCGCAACCGGCTGGCGCTGCCGCTCCCCGATCCGGACGGCTTCAACACCTTCCCGATGATCGTGGACCGCTTCAACGCCAACCAGGTGGACCCCTCGCGGCAGGTGGGGCTCCATCCGCAGCTGGTGGCGTTCGACCCCACGCGCAGCGACGGGAGCAAGGTGGGGCTCAACCCGCGCACGGTGGTGCAGCCGGGCGGGGTGCGCGACTACCAGTGGTACGCGGGGCAGGTGGTGGTGGAGAACGGGCAGATGCGGGCCTTCCCGGTGGAGTACGGCGCCATCAACCTGGTGCCGTCGGACCGGCTGAAGCACCCCAACAAGGGTGCCATCGCCTCGCTGGTGGTGGAGCCGCAGCACTCGTTCTGGTACCGGATCAACAACACCAACGCGCAGGCGGTGGTCTACCACGTGGGCCCGGGCCACCCGTGGTACCAGCTGCGCCTCTTCCGCGAGTTCGTGCTGCAGTACCAGGACGACGTGAACCTGCGCTTCGGCAGCACGGTGACGCTGCCGCTGCGCGACTGCGACGCGGACGACCTGGAGCCGGACGAGATCGAGCGCTGCGAGCAGAACCCGGCGGGCGACACCACTTTCCTCGCCGGGTCGGCGATCCCGAACACGGCCGAGGCCGAGGATCCGGAAGACTCGGGGCAGAAGGCGTTCAACTACCGCACCGAGCCGATGTGGTTCCGGATGGGCTTCGCGCCGAACGCGTCGCTGGGCTTCACCCGCACGCTCGACTTCCGCACGGTGCTGCGCGACCAGGTGCGGCAGGTGAACGGCTCGGTGGTGAACCTGGGCCGGCCGAAAACCCCGATCTTCAACGCCGGGCAGGGGAACCCGGTGCGCTTCCGGGTGCTGGAGGCGGGCGGGCACGCCCGCAACCACGTGTTCAACCTGCACGGCCACATCTGGGAGGAGCTGCCCTTCAACGAGACCTCCACCGCCCTCGCGAGCAACCCGCTCTCGGAGTGGAAGGGGGCGCGCGACATGCACGGGCCCAGCGGGCACTGGAACCTGCTGCTGCGCAACAACGCGGGGGGCAAGTTCGGCCGCACGGGCGAGTACCTGTACCGCGACCAGCCGTCGTTCCAGTTCGACGGCGGCCTCTGGGGGCTCTTCAAGGTGATCCAGGGGTGGCCGAACGACACGATCAACATCGACTGCGTGTGGGACTGGTGGGAGTGGGAGTGGAAGTGCTGAGCTAGCCCGCTCCCGGAACGTGAAGGTCCCCGCCCGGCGCTGCCGGGCGGGGACCTGCGCTGGTCGTGGGTGGGCTCAGTTGCGCTCGGCGCGGCGCGACGAGTCCACCTTCAGCCGGTACGACCCGGTCTGCTCGCCCGAGAGCGAGTTGGCGCGGATGACGTACGTCCCCGGCCCGGGGAGGGTGATCTCGATCAGCGAGTTGGTGCCGTCGTCGCCGTCGTCGTTGCTCTGCAGCTCCGTGAACTCGTCGCCCTCCATCCGCCCGATCGCCAGGAAGGTGTCGAAGTCCTCGGAGCTCATGGTGATGCGCAGCGTCTCGCCCTCGTCGCCCTGGTAGGTCCAGTAGTCGTAGTAGGAGTCGTCCTCCAGCTGCGGGTCGCTCTCCTCCAGGCTCCCCTGCACCTCCTGCCCCGCCTCGATCGGGCGCGGCACCGCCGGCCCGGAGGCCGCCCGCTCGGTGACGACCAGGGTGTAGCTCCCGGTGGCGCCCGAGCCGATGGAGTTGGCGCGGATGACGTACTCCCCGTCCTCGGGGAGGGTGACGCGGATGCGCGAGTCGGTGGCGCTCTGGCCGGGGCCGTCGCCGCCGCCGCTGTCGTCGTCGCTCTCCGAGGCGTTCAGCTCGTCGCCCTGCATCTGCCCGAAGCTGAGGTAGGTGTCGAACTCGCCGGAGCGCATGACGATCTCCAGCCGCTGCCCCTGCCGGCCGCGGAGCGTCCACAGGTCGTAGTAGGTCTCGTCCTCTTCCAGCACGGCGTCGGTGGCGGAGAGCGAGCCGGTCACCGCCTGCCCCGGCGTCAGCGGCTGCCGGGTGGCGGTGGCGGGCTCGGGCGAGTTCTCCAGCTGCAGGGTGAAGGCGCCCGTGTCCTCCTGCGCCAGCGCCTGCGCCACGATCAGGTAGGTGCCCGCGGCGGGGACGCGGAAGCGCAGGCGCGCGTCCTTGTCGCCGCCGTGGTCGTCGTCGGTCTTCATGGGGTCGAGGATCCCGCCCACCATGCGCCCCACCGTCAGGAAGGCGTCGAAGTCCTGCGAGCGCATGGTGACGATCAGCCGCTGCCCCTCGGTGCCGTTGAAGCGGTACACCTTGAAGTGCCCGCGCTCGGACTGCGACGGGTCGCGCGCGGTGAGCCGGGCGTTCACCGTCTGGCCCACGCGGATGAGCGGCTGCTGGCCGACGCCCTGGCCGGCGGCGGCCGGCGCGGCCGCGCCCAGCAGGCACGCGGCGGCGAGCGCCGCCGCGCCGTGCTGCTTCGCGTTCATCTCTCCCCTTTCTCGGTTGGTTGGATGCCGCCCCGCCTCAGCCCCCCGAGGCCACGCGCAGCGTGTACGCCCCGGTGGAACCGCCCTCCAGCGAGTTGGCGCGGATGACGTAGGTGCCGGCGCGCGGCAGCGTCACCACGATCTGCGAATCGGTGCCGCCCGCGCCGTCGTCGTCGACCTCGATCTCCTCGAACTCGCCCCCCTCCAGCCGCCCGAAGGCCAGGAAGGTGTCGAAGTCGTCGGAGCGCATGGTGATGGTGACCGTCTCGCCCTCGCGGCCGCTGTAGGTCCAGAGGTCGAAGTACGACTCGTCGTCGAGCTGGCCGTCGGAGGAGTCCAGCCGGCCGCTCACCGTCTGCCCCACCCGGACGGCGCCGGTGATGCGGCCGGGATTGCCGTCGCTCCGCGCGTCGTCGTCGTCATCGTCGTCGCTGCTCCCGCCGCCGGTCACCACGGAGAGGGTGTAGCTCCCCGACTCGCCCGCGGAGAGGGTGTTGGCGCGGATGGCGTACTCGCCGTCGTCGCCGAGCGTCACCTGCAGCCGCGCGTCGGTGCCGCCCGCGCCGTCGTCGTCGCTCTCCAGCTCCTCCCACTCGCCCTCCACCATCCGCCCCCACCCCAGGTAGGCGTCGAAGTCGTCGGAGCGCATGACGAGGGTGATGCGCTGCCCCGGCGGGCCGCGGTAGGTCCAGAGCTCGTAGTAGGACTGGTCGCCGGCGCGGGCGTCGCTCTCGTCCAGCTCGCCGCTGACGCTCTGCCCCGCGCGGATCGGGCGCACCTGCGGGTTGGTGTCGTCCTCGTCGCCGCCGGGAGCATCCCCGCCGAACTCCACCGCGAGGGTGTAGGCGCCGGTCTCGCCCTCGCTGAGCGAGTTGGCGCGGATCTCGTACTCGCCCGCCTCGTCCAGGGTCACGGTGAGGCGGGCGTCGGTGCCGCCGGCGCCGTCGTCATCGGTCTCGCACTCGTCCTCGCACTCGCCGCGCACGATCTGGCCGAAGGCCAGGTAGGCGTCGAACTCGTCGGAGCGCATGGTGATGGTGATGGTCTCGCCCGCGCCGCCGCGGTACGTCCAGATGTCGTAGTGCGAGCCGTCGTCGAGGGTGGGATCGGAGGAAGAGAGCTCGCCGCGCACGGTCTGGCCGGCGCGGATGGAGCCCGGCTGCGCCGAGGCCTCGGCGGGAAGGACGAGCGGGGAAGCAGCCAGGCAGAGGAGCGCCAGACCCGGAACCAGCCTGCGGTACATGGGACAGATCCGCGTGAGGGGTGGAGGGCGGGCGGAAGGTGTCGCGGGCGGGGTAGCACGCCCGGCAATCTACTGTTTCTGCGCCGGAAGGAAAGAGTCTTCGTGCTCCCTGCGCGCGCAGCGCCGCGGCGGAAAGGAGAACCCCGGCGGGGGGCGGATGTTCCGGCGGGGATTGGAGATGAGTGCGAAGTGCGGGGGCTACGCGCCGGCCGCGGCGGGGGAGAGGCCGGCCAGGGCCTCGCGCAGCTTGGCGAGGCCCAGGCGCACGCGGGTCTTGACGGTGCCCAGGGGCGGGGCCGTGTGCGCGGCGATCTCCGTCTGGCTCATCCCCCCGAAGTAGGCCAGCTCCAGCGCGCGCCGCTGCTCGGCGGGGAGGGCGTCGAGCGCGGCGCGCACGGTGGTGCGCAGCTCGGCCAGCTCGACGCCGCGCAGCGGGTCCGCCTCCTCGCCGGCGGGGACGTCGGGGAGCGCGTCCGTCGCCTCCTCGCGGCGGCGCTTGCGGGCGCGCACCCGGTCCAGCGCGCGGCTGCGGGCGATGGTCAGCAGCCAGGTGGCCACCGTCCCGCGCTCCGGGCGGTACCCGGCGGCCTGGCGCCAGGCCTGCCAGAAGGTGTCCTCCACCACGTCCTCGGCCTCGTCCGCGTCGCCCACCACGTGCAGCGCGACGGAGTGCACCGCCGCGGACCAGCGGTCGTAGAGCGCCGCGAACGCCGGCTCGTCGCCCGCGGCCATGCCGCGCACCAGCGAGTGGTCGTCGCCGGCGCGCCTGCGCTCCCCCGTCGCCATCATGAAGCGCCTGCGCCCGCCACGCCGCCCGAGGCCAGCGCCCGCTCGGCGATCTCGCGGATGGCGGGGACGAGGTCGACGTGGTGGTGCACCACCCGCCAGCCGCTGCCGTCGCGCCGCAGCACCAGGGTGGCGCGGGCGTCGACTTCCACCGTCTCGCCGGCGATGCTCCCCTCGCCGCGCTCCACGGCGGCCACGGCGGCCACGTCCGGGGTGAGCAGGCGGATGCTCACCTCCTCGCCGGCGATGCGGCCGCTGGCGACGTGCTGCGACCAGCCGCGCCAGGCGCCCTCCACCTCGTCCCACCCCACGTGGCGGCCGCCGCCGGGGTGCTGGGCGGTGGCCTCGGGGCCGTGCGACCAGAGGGCGAGCATCGGCTCGGGATCGCCGTTGAGGGCCTGGTCGAGGGCGGCGTAGAAGCGGTCCACGCAGTCGCGGATCTGCTGCTCGGTGCTCATCGTCCGTCTCCCGTCGGGTTGGTCGGGGGATGGGGTGCGGAGGCGGGAGGGGAAACGCGCTGCGGCCGCCCCGCCAGGGACGGCCGCAGAGTAGGGTGGAGCGCTGCTCATCCACCAGTTCAAAAACTGCTCATTCCCTGCTCAACTTTTCTCGTCTCCCGCCCCCAGCTCCCACTGCCAGAGCGTCTCGGCCACGTGGTCCACCCCCGCCTTCAGGTGGCGGCGGAAGGTGCTGAACGACACGTACAAGCGCTGCGCCGCCCGCTCCTGGCTCGCCGCCGGCTCGAAGCAGCCGTGGTGCAGCGCGTCCCACCAGCGCCGCTGCCGCGGCGAGGCCCGCAGCGGCTCCGCCGCCCGCCGCAGCAGCGCCTGCAGCACCGGCACCCGCTCCGCCTCCGCCGCTTCCACCCCCGCCTCGCGCAGCACCAGCCGCGTGCGCAGCAGCGGGCTCCGGCGCAGCTCGCGCGGCCGCGCGAAGCACTTCAGCGCCTCCTGCACCGCCGCCGCGAACTCCGCCTCGCCCAGCACCGCCGCGCGCTCCCCCGCGGGCGCGCCCGCCGGCGCCGCGCCTCCCTCCGGCGGCGTGGTGTCCAGCTCGCGGCGGGCCAGCACGTCGAGCCAGAGCATCGGCGGCACCGCCCGCCAGTCGTGCCCGAACACCGCGTAGCGCCGCCCGCCCACCGCGAAGTCCGCCCCGGGAACGCGAAAGAGGTCCACGTGCAGGAAGAAGGGCGACCAGAACGCCTCGTCCGCCAGCGGGAAGAAGGTGAAGGCCAGCCCCGGCGTGGTGAGGTAGTGCTGCGTCACCTTGAGGAAGGCCATGCTCTGCGTGGCCGAGACGGCCTGGTAGGCGTCGCGCGCCATCCAGAAGCGGAAGTGGGTGGCGCGCTCGCCCCGCCGCAGCGGCGCGTGGCGGGCCAGCCACTCCCACGCCGCGCGGGTGGCCGGGTCCGCCGCGCGCTCCTCCTCGCCCGCCTCCTCCAGCCGCAGCACCAGCAGGAACCCCAGCGGCTCGTGGTGGGTGCCGCGGAAGACCATCACCCCCTGCGGCTGCCGGGCGAACCAGTGCCGCGCCAGCCGCGCGGACTCGGCCCCCTCGTGCCGCTCCACCATCTCCGCCAGCACCGGCCAGTCCGCCTCGCCGGCGGGGGTGGGGAGGCTGGTCCCCGTCTCCTGCCAGTCGATGAACGGCTTGAAGAGCGGGTTGTCGCGGTGGAGGAAGACGTAGTCGAAGAGGAGCCGCTGCTGCTCGCCCCCGTGCGTCTGCGGGAGGCGGCGCACGTAGTAGGCGCGCGCCCGGTCGTGCA